>JAHFDU010000396.1 GCA_023248835.1 Myxococcales bacterium
AGCAACAGCATGGCTTGCCGGTGCGCTTCAGCGTGCATGACGAAGTGGTGGTGGCGACTGCTCGCTGCGTCTGCTCCCACGTTGATGCTCACGATGCCGACTGCGCCTGGATGCGCGGCCGCCAAGTCGTAAAGACGGTGATGTCGCACGTGCCGACGCAGCTGCCAGGGCTTGCCGGCCTGCCAGTCGCCTGCGAGCTCAGCGACACGATCCGAGAGCGCTACGGCTGATGGCTGACTCGCCACGCCTTCGCCGCAGCTTCGCCACCGCTTTCGCCGCAATGCAACTATATGGAATTTAAGGCAGCCACGTCGCCACACGGTTTTTGAGCAAAATCTCTCAGGATCGTGTTTGCGGAGGCAAGCCAAGATCATCGCTGTGTATGGCAGCTTACATCGTTAAACATCTTATAAGGATGTATTGGAAAATGTTTGTGTGCACCAACGGTGTCGCGACGGGTGCTACTGGGGATAGTCTACCCGCGAACACCGTGCGGTGAGTTTTCATCGAAAACCGTGTGGCGACGTGGCGGCCTTAGAAATCAAATACTTACTCGGCGGCAAGTCGTGCGGCGAGTTGGCGGCGAAGCGGCGGCGGCGCAGTGGCAATCACGGGTCATTTGCTGCGCGACGTTTTCTGTCCGATATCCGGACGCTGTCCGGCATCCGGACAAAAACCGCCACGCACGGCGCGCAAACTCGCGGAACTTTGACGATGAGCGAGCAGCATACAGCTTGTATAGCGGTACATGCGTGGCCGCCAAGCCCGCCAAGAGCGCCCGCCTCGACCGCGCACTGGGCGCTGCGTTTTGTTGAAATCGATCCGCCTGCCGACGCGGAGGTCGAAGCAATCACCCGCAAGGTCGCCATCCGCGTGCTGCGTCTCTTTCAATCGCTCGATGACACCGGCGATGGCGCCGCCTCGAGTGAGCCGTTGCTCGAGAACCTGGTGCCGCCAGAAAGCTCTCCACGCTCAGCCGAAGCGATCGAAATCAAGAAGTCCCCTCGCTGTGCTCTGCTCGGCGGTTTTTCCGTTCACGCCAACGTCAGCATCTGCGCCGACAAGAAGGACGCAGTGGAGCGCCTTTGTCGCTACATTATGCGGCCGCCAGTAGCGTTAAGCCGGCTCGCACAACTGAGCGATCGAGGTGAAATGCTCGAGAGGATTTTACGTCGGCCAGTTCTAAATTGGTCTGAACTTTTGCGTCGCGTTTTTGCGATCGATATTTTAGCGTGCCCGTGCGGTGGGCGAAGAAAAGTGATCGCGTTTATCACCAACCCAAACGTCGCGCGCAAGATTCTTGATCACATCGGGCTGCCGTCGGCGCCATCGCAAGCGGTGTCAGCTCGCGCTCCACCGCAAATCGACAGCGACGAATTCTCAGGCCCGATCCTGCCCGGTTGAGCAGCCCTTCAAATTTGCGATTTTTCGCAGGACGGCATAGCCTTGCGCTGTGTTCGAATTCGAGAGAAATTTCGGTTGTTTTCCCAACAGCGAGAAGCGGACATAACACCCGATATCGGAACCTGATCGCATATGTGCCCAGCCATGCTGCTCGAACGCGGCGGCGAAATGCGGTTTGTTCGGACTATCCACACAACTATGGCTTGACAACGTGTAACGCGTCGGTTACTCGATAACGCGTGAACGATGCCGCTAGCGCCCTGTCTGACCCGGTAAGGCGGGAAATCCTGCGCATGCTATGGGATGCGCCCCGGAGTGCGGGGGCGATCGCGGGAGCGTTCAGCGTGACGAGGCCCGCGATCAGCAGGCATCTGCGCGTGCTGCGCGAGGCGGGGCTCGTGGTGGACAAGGCGCAGGGGCGCGAGCGCGTCTATCGGCTGGAGCTCGGGCCGCTGGCGGCGATCGAGGAGTTCATCGCCGAGCTGCGGCGCGATCGGGCGAGCAAGTGGGAGCGCCGGTTCATGGCGCTCGAGACAGAAGTGCATCGCGTGAAGCGCGATTCGAAGAAGCGCGCGGAGGTGACGCGCGTGGTGGATCAACAGCGAGAGCGAAAAAAGGAGAAGACAGGATGAAGAAACCAACGGGACGGCTAGAGGGCAATGACTTGGTACTGACGCGCAGGTTCGAGGCGCCGATCGAGGACGTGTGGACGAGCATCACGAAGAGCGAGAGCACGGCGCGATGGTACGGCTCGTGGACGGGCACGCCCGGCGCGGGAAACACGATCAAAATAAAGATGGTGTTCGAAGGGGAGGGACCGGAGTCGGAGGCGCACATCGATGCGTGCGAGCCGCCGCGGCGGTTGGCGCTGACGTCGAAGGGCGTGTACGGCGTGAAGCTCGAGATCACGCTCACGCAGACGGACAGCGTCACGGAGCTGCGGTTCGTGCACCACTTGACCGATCGCAAGCTCGCGCGCGATTTCGGACCGGGCTGGGAGTACTACTTGGACAACTTGGTCGCGGCGCGCGCGGGCGAGAAGCTGCCGACGTTCGACGAGTACCACCCGTCGATGCAGGCGCACTACACCGACGCGTAGTGTCGGCGCGACGAATGCCGCGCCGACGGGGCGAGGGGCCGAGCACAACTCGCGTGCATGTACTCGGCTGCTCGGCTCACTATCTCGGCCTCTGCCAAGGTCAGTTTGGGGTGCCAGCCCCGAACGCGCGAAAAATGATGATTGCGCCTCTAGGAGGGCTTCAATGCTTTGGAAAATTCTCATCGGTGTTGCGGGTGTCTTGGTCCTTTTCCTAGCGGTGGTGGCCACACGGCCGTCCGCCTATCACGTCGAGCGCAAGCTCGAGATCGCTGCTCCAGCCGATCTCGTGTTCGGTGTTCTCAACGATCTCCACCAGTTTGCGGGTGTCTTGGTCCTATTCGGGTCGCCGTGGGAGAAGCACGATCCCAACATGCATAAGACCTTCGAAGGCCCCGCGGCGGGCGTCGGTCAGTCGTATGCGTGGAGCGGCAAGGGAGTCGGCAAGGGCAAGATGACGATCGAAGAGAGCGTCTCCGGCCAGAAGGTGGGCCTGAAGCTCGAGTTTGTGGAGCCGATGGAGTCCACGGCGACCTTTGCGCTCACCCTCGCGGGTACGCCGACCGGCTCGTTGGTGACGTGGTCGATGGATGGGAACCACAATTTCATTGGCAAAGCCTTCGGCATGTTCGTGGACATGGACAACATGCTCGGCACCGACATCGAGAAGGGGCTCGTCCAGCTGAAGACCGTCGCAGAGGGCAAGCAGGTAGCAATAGCGTATCACCTCGCTGCAACCCGTCGTGAACAATAATCTGTAACGGCGTAATTTCGATTTCATCGAGGAGGTGGCGATGGAATCGGAGAGCAAAGAGGCGCTCTGCGCTGAACTCCAGGCA
>JAHFDU010000082.1 GCA_023248835.1 Myxococcales bacterium
AACATTTCAACCGTATTTGGCGAATTTACCGACGACATGGCGGCGCAGCTGCCAGGTGACGGGCGGGAATTTTTTGCCACCGGAATTTCGCTGGTGCTGCATCCGAAAAATCCCTTCGTCCCGACCACCCACACCAACTTTCGCTGTTTGCGTCGCGGCAGCGCGTTGTGGTTTGGCGGCGGCGCCGACTTGACCCCCACCTATTTTGAGCGCGACGACGCGGTTCACTTTCACCAGACGTTCAAGACGGTTTGCGACCAGCACGATGCCGAGTTCTACCCGCGCTTTAAAAAGTGGTGCGACGAGTATTTCTTTTTGCCACACCGGCAGGAGACCCGCGGTATCGGCGGCATTTTCTTTGACTACTTGCAGCGCGATCCCGAGCGCGATTTCGCGTTTGTCAAAGCCGCCGGCGACGCATTTCTCGATGCCTATTTCCCGATCGTGCGCCGCCGCAAACAGGCGGCATACAGCGAGCGCGAACGCGAATTTCAGCTCTATCGGCGCGGCCGTTATGTCGAATTCAACCTGCTTTATGATCGCGGCACCATGTTCGGCCTCAAAACCGGAGGACGCACTGAATCGATTTTGATGTCGCTGCCGCCGCTGGTGCGCTGGGGCTATGACGTTACGTTTCCGCCCGGGTCGCGCGAAGCCTCGCTTTCCGACTGGCTCAAGCCACATGATTGGCTGCAACCGTAGATGGCAAAACTTCGCCGCGCTTTGATTTTGCGCGTGGTGGGCTGCTTTGCGCCCTACTGGCGTTCGAGTCTACTGGTGGCACTCGCAGTCGTGGTCAGTTCGGTACTCGGACTTGGCACGCCACTGCTGGTGCGCACGATCATCGATCGGGCGATTCCTGAGCACAATTTCTCGCTGCTCGGTGTTCTCGCCTTGGCGATGATCGGCCTGACCGTTTTGTCGGGCGCCATCGACACTGGCGAGACCTATCTCACCACGCTCATCGGTCAGCGCGTGATGTTCGATTTGCGCACGCGCATGTACGCGCACATGCAAAAAATGGCGCTGCGTTTTTTTACCGACACCCGCACCGGCGAAATTCTGTCGCGCGTCACCGCCGATGTCGGCGGCGTGCAGGAACTCGTCACCACCACCGCGAGTCAGATTTTTACCGACCTGGTGATGGTGTCGACCACGCTCGGCATCATGCTCTACATGAACGCCAAGTTGACGCTCATTTGCCTGGCGATGATGCCGGTGTTTATCTATCCAACGCGCAAAGCCGGCACGATTCGCCGCAAACTTTCCAAAAGCGTGCAGGAAAAAGTCGCCGATGTTTCGGCGCTGCTCGAAGAGACGCTCAGCGTTTCGGGTGTACTTTTGACCAAGACCTTTGGTCGTCAGCGCGACGAGGTGGCGCGTTTTTCTGAGGCCAGCCAAGCGCTCTTAAAACTCGAAATCAAACGGGCCATGCTGTCGCAGATCTTCTGGGTTTCGATTCAAACATTTTGGGCTTTCGCGCCGGCACTGCTCTATTACTCTGGCGGTCGCGCAGTGGCGCTCGGTACCATGACACTCGGCAGCGTGGTGGCGTTTGTGACGTTGCAAAATCGCCTGTTTTTTCCGCTCGGGCGCCTCTTTGGGGTGCAGGTGCAGATTCAGGGTGCACTGGCGCTGTTCGAACGAATTTTTGAATATCTCGATCTGGTGCCCGAGATCGCTGAGCGCCCGGGAGCGCCAGCGCTGGCACTTCGACAGGGGAAAGTGGCGTTCGAAGAGGTCAGTTTTGGCTATCAGACAAATTTGCCGCTCTTGCGTGAGCTTTCATTTATCGCGCATCCCGGACAAATCACTGCGCTGGTCGGCCCGTCGGGCGCCGGCAAGACCACCATCACCTATTTGATTTCGCGTCTCTACGACTCGATCAGCGGCGCCGTCCGCATCGACGATCAAAACGTTCGCGATGTCACACTCGAATCGCTCGGCGCTGCGGTCGGCGTGGTTACTCAGGAGACTTTTCTCTTTCACTCCTCGGTGCGCGCCAATTTGCGGTACGCCCGGCCCGACGCCAGCGACGAGGAGATCTATGAGGCCGCACGCGCAGCCCAAATTCACGACCGCATTTCACGCATGCCGGAGGGTTACGACACCATCGTCGGTGAGCGCGGCTACAAACTTTCCGGCGGTGAGCGCCAGCGCATCTCGATCGCGCGAGTCATTCTAAAACGCGCCTCGATCGTCATTCTCGACGAGGCCACCAGCGCGCTCGATTCCGCCTCTGAGCGATTGGTGCAAGCCGCGCTCGAGCCACTCACCCACGGTCGCACCACCATCGCAATTGCGCATCGACTCTCGACGGTGCAGCGCGCCGAGCAGATCTTGGTGCTGCAGGACGGACGCATCGTCGACCGCGGACACCACGACGACCTCTATCGCCACGGCGGCCTCTACGCCAAACTGGTCGACGAACAATTTGGACAGGCGCGACTACTCGACGGTACGGAACAGGGATTGGAGGTCGAGCGCGAAGCCGGATAGCAGCGAGCTCGTCAGGCGCTCGCGAACTTCCTCAGCGCTGTCAAGACCGACGCCGGTCCAGCGTTCAACCAGGCCAGCCGATTCGACCACCCAGTATGCTTGAACCAGCGGCTGCATGAAGGAAGCGCTTGGTGATGCGAGCCGATTTACCGGCATAGGGAACGGCTCACCTGACTCAGGCTCATTGAGGTGTTGAAACTGTGATGCGCCCCTGGTATCCCTGGTGGCCTACTCGGGAGAATCTGTGATCGCGCATGTGCTAGAGATTTTGAGCGGCTTTGTCGGTCACCTGATTCTGTCGATGGGCTACGCCGGCATCGCACTCTTGATGGCGATCGAATCGGCCTGTATTCCACTGCCGTCGGAGCTCATCATGCCGTTTGCCGGCGCAGTGACGATTCCGGCGATTGCCGCAACCTACCATGCCGAGCCGCTCAATCTCTGGGCGGCGGCGGTGGCGGGCGCGATCGGCTGCAACCTCGGTTCGGTAGTGGCCTACTTTGTCGGCGCCCGGCTCGGGCGGCCGTTTTTAGAACGCACGCGCTGGGTACGTTTCTTTGTTACGCCGCACGAACTTGAGCGCGTCGATCGCTGGTTTGCATCGCATGGCTCGATCATGGTGTTTTTCGCTCGTCTGATGCCAGTGGTGCGCACTTTCATTGCGCTTCCGGCGGGCATCGCGCGCATGAACCAGGCGAAATTTCACATTTACACCTTTGCCGGCTCACTGCCCTGGTGCTTGGCGCTCGGCTACGCCGGCCAGCGGCTCGGCGCCAACTGGGAACACATCCGCGTCTATTTTCACCGCTTCGATTTTGTCCTCGGCATCGTCATCGTGGTCGGCGCAGTTTGGTTTGTTCGCTCGCGTTTGCAGGCAATGAAAACGCACGCAACTTTATAGGGGAGAGCCGGTGGAGAACATTTCGCTTCCGAACATGAACGCCGTCAGCGATCGCCAAAACTATCGGCTGCTCCATGGTGATTGCGTGGCACTGCTCGCCGAGCTGCCGGCCGCGTCGGTCGATCTGATTTTTGCCGACCCGCCCTATCTGCTTTCCAACGGCGGCACCACCTGCAGCCATGGCCGCCGCGTCTCCGTCGACAAGGGAAAGTGGGACAAATCGGCCGGTCTCGGCATCGATCACGAGTGGAACGTGCGCTGGCTCAAGGCTTGTCAACGCGTGCTCAAGCCCGAGGGAACCATCTGGGTCTCGGGCACCCAGCACGTGATCTTTTCGGTCGGCTTTGCGATGCAGTCGCTCGGCTATCACCTGCTCAACACCGTCACTTGGTTTAAGCCCAACGCCAGTCCCAATCTGGCTTGCCGCTTTTTTACCCACTCGAGCGAATTCGTGATCTGGGCAGCGCCGCGTCGCGAAAAGGGAAATCTCAAACACACTTTCAACTATCGCGACATGAAAGCCGAAAACGGCGGCAAGCAGATGCGCGACCTGTGGTCTTTGGCAGCCACTGGCAAGACCGAAAAACGCAACGGCCGCCATCCGACGCAAAAACCATTCGCGCTGCTCGATCGCATTGTTCGCGCTTCGTCAAAACCGGGCGATTTGGTGCTCGATCCCTTCGCTGGTTCGGGCACCACCGGCGTCGCAGCGCTCACCAATGGACGTCGCTTTATTGGCATCGATTGCGAGCAAGAATATTTAGAGATTTGCAAAAAGAGATTGGCTGAAGTCAGCAAATAGAAAACTACGAGTTACGTTCCCCTCATGCAGCACTTGTCCGAAAGATCCGGACCACAGCTAAGACCGGGGTTCGGAACCGGATAACTGTCTCCACAGACTTTCCGGCATTGACCACCGGCCTTAATGCAGTCGTTGTCTACGATAGAAATGCAGCGTGTGCCGTCGAAACATCGGATGTATGCGCCTAACTCTGGATTGCAGTCGCAGATCCTAATCGTGTGACTATTCTGTGGCGAGCAAGCGCAAGCGCCGACCGCGCCGCACATGTTGGGAAACTCCTGCGTCGCATTGCAACATTGAGCGTCCTGCACCACTCCGCCGCTGGCTGCACAACGATCGGCCGGCCCCAGCATATCGGGAGCACTGGTAAACGGAACTTCAGCGCAGGTGGTGATATCCTGACAAAATGGCCGACAGTCGATGACCGTGTGCTGCGATCCAGGTGGACAGAACCCGTCAAAGTACACGTCACAAACCGACGCTCCGGGATTGTGATCGCCTGGGCAAACATGACCCATATCGGGATCACAGAAAACAGATTCAACAACTGCGCAGGTGATTGGGTTTTGACAAAACGGGTGACCGCCAAGAACAGCATACCTAGATGCATTCGGACAGAAGATCAAGCCTTCGCAGTCTTGATGTGCGGGGTGATCGCCCGGACAAACGCCCCCGTCGTTGAAAGGTGCAGCGTCGGGAGGATCATTGGTATCCGCAGCGGGTCCAGCCAGAGGGACATCACGATTGCAAGGGCCAAACGCGGCAAACACGAAAAAAAGTCCGATCGAAGAGGCGGCGCTACAGAGGGTTCGTTTCATGGCTCGGCTCCTAATCTGTTACTGACCAATGGGAGGGCAGAGGCCAATTGTTTCATTTTGTGAAACGTTCCTTGGCGCGCTCAGCGATTTGGCGAAAACGGCCGAACGGAAAGCGATCGAGATATTCGCTCGCTACTTTGGCCTGATGGTTAGTGCATGAAATTAACGCAGGTGTTTCCATCCCAACACTTGCCTTCCCTTTCATCGCAGGCGCAGATTTTGGTGGCGCGGCTGTTCTCGCCTGCGCAACTACAAAATCCGGCCTGACACAAGTTTGGAAAATCTGGCGTTCCGTTACAACACGCATAATCACCTCTCACGACTCCACCGCTCGCCACACAACGTTCGGCCGCTCCCATGTCGGGCTCACCACCGTCAGAAGGCCCAGCCAGTGGCACATCTCGACTGCAACGACCCAATGCAGCCAACATGAGAAAAATTCCAATCGAAAAAGCTGTACCATAGATAGTTCTTTTCATGATGTACTCCTTCTATTACTGATAAATGGATGCCTAGAGGGACATTGTTTCATTTTGAGAAACGTTCCTTGGCGCGCTCAGCGACTTGGCGAAAACGGCCGAACGGAAAGCGCTCAAGATATTCGCTCGCTACTTTGGCCGCGCTGGCATCGTCACGCTCCGACTTGGCTTCAATCAGCAGCGCCAAACTCTCCTCGACCAAGTCGCCATCAGGAAATCGCTGCAGATAATTTTCGAGCAAATGCGCCGCGCGTTTTGGATCGTGTTCTTCGTGCAGCGCGCGTGTCGCCTGCACCACCATGATCGCCTCTTCCGGCGCCGCCGCCAGCCGCTTCTGCACAGCTTCTGGCTTCTCCTGTTTCAACGCCACAACCGGCGCAGAAACTGCCCCTCCGGAAGTCGTGGTCGTGGGCGTGGGCGTCGGCGAAGTAGTCCTCCTCGGCGTCGCCGTTTCAACAAACGCCGGATCGTCGACCAATGTCGTCTTGGTAGCGGGCACAGGTGCAACCAAAGCTGCCGCAGGATCAAGCGCGATCAGTGCCCGCTCAGGCGGTGCAGCCATCACAGGTCGCTTGATCGCCGGCGGCGGCGGCACTACTGGGCTCGGAACAATAACGGTTTCTGTCGGTACCGATTTTGATACCGACGAAACACGACGCGGCGATGAATGTGGTGCCCGCTGCGAGATCGCTGCCTTCAGACGCGGCCACACTTTTGCAGCGCCAGTCATCGCTGCTGCCACCGCCCCTAGACTCAAGAGCGCAATCAGCGCAAACGCTGGGCGCAGATAGAAATGACGAGCGCCCGTCTGTACTCGTCTTGTCTCCGCCAAGGCCGACGCAATTCGCTGCTGCAAGCCGAATCGCGGCTCTTCGATTTCCACAGCGCGCGCCAAACGGGCGGCAGCGCCAAGCACGGTTTCATCATCGGATCGGTGATCGCATAGTCGCTCCATCACGTCTCCTCGGCGAGCAGCGCCAAAAATTCTTTGCGAGCGCGGTGCAAATGGGTACGCACCGTTGCCGGCGGCAAATTTTCAAGATCGGCGATCTCTTCGCCGCTATGGCCCATCACCTCAAACAGCACAAACGTGTTGCGCCATTTCTTGTTCATTTTCTCCACCAGTCGATAGAAATCGGCCTGCTCCTGTCGCCTGACGATGTCGCCCTCGCCGCCAAAACTTTCGAGCTCGACGTCGCGCGGGCGCATGAAAATATTGCGAAACCAGGCGCGCCGGCGCTGGTCGCTGACAGTGTTGGCAGCGATGCGATAGAGCCAACCCGCCAGATTCTGTCCGTCAAAGTCAGGCAAGCGGCGCTGCACCACCACGAAAACTTCTTGCGTCCAGTCTTCAGCGTCGGACTGAGGACCGCCAAGGGCGCGCACCCAGCGATAAACGGTGCGAAACCATTCTTTGTAAATAGCTGAAAATACTAACAATTCCGGCCGACGAATCGGAATCACGCGGCCAACTTGGGGAACTGTCGACAAATCCACTCCTACACATGGGCGCCGGCGCTAAAAATGTTTCAAAGCAGACGAAAAGAAAATCCCGCCGCGGCGCCGAGCCAGAACGAAGGGGTTGTACCGACAATTTGCGCAGGTGGCAACACCAGATTCGACGGTAGCGGCACCCATTCGCCCTGCAGCGCGACAAACGGCGCAATTCGGCGCCAAGCCCAATATTCGGCGCGCAGGGCAAAGCGCACCCCGACCTCGAGCCGAGTCTCGTGCGCGCTCGGTGCGACATCGAGCCCGTCAGTGATTTGGGCGGTCAGCTGCAAGCCGATCTCGAGCGAACCGGCAAACCGGCCACGCCTGAAAGTGCCGCGCAGCGAAGCATCCACCGGCACTCGCCACAGCTGGGCGCGCGCGCTTGCAAAATTCAAGGTAGTGCGAGAGAGCGCGGAAATGCCGACGCTGGCGCCGACATATCGGGCGCCAAAATAGAGGCGCGCCTCGGCTCCGCCTCCGATCGGAGCGCTCTTGCCCGCACCTGGCGCCGACTCGAGCAGACCTGAAAGTTCAAGCTGTAGCGACGGAAAGCGTACATCGGTCTCAAATCGTATTTTTGGCGGCGGCGTATTCACTCGCGGGGGGGCGAGCACTAAGGCGACAAAAACCGCGGCTTTGCGCGCCCGTTCGTCGCAATGCGCCGCTGCGTCGGCAAAGCTGCGTTCTGTGCTGCCCGCGATCACGCGATACGACGATTCGGCATTTGAGAGTTCGACGCGCAGCCCGCCGGGCGCCAAACGCACCGACGGGAAAATGATCCGAAGCTCCGCCTCGACCGCCGCCGGCGACGGACAGCCGTCGGCCGCGCCGCCGAGGTCGACCACATGGGCCTGGGCGATCACCGGCAGCAACAACAGAACAAATAATCTACCAATCAAAACATGTCTCCAAGCGACACATGGGCGGCAAACTCGGAAATGTTTCAGCCGGCGGCGACGATCGCCTCGAGATCGTCTATTTCTTTTGGGATCGCGCGGGTGAGAATCTCGTGGCCGCTCGACGTCACCAGCACATCGTCCTCGATGCGAATGCCGATGCCACGAAATTCGGCCGGAACGGTGTCGTCGTCGCCGCGCACGTAGAGGCCGGGCTCGACGGTGAGCACCATGTTCGGCGCCAGCGCACGCGAAACTCCCTCGTCGTAGTAAGCGCCAACGTCGTGCACATCCATGCCGAGCCAATGCGAAGTGCGGTGCATGAAAAAGCGCTTGTAGGTTTCCTTCTCGATCGCCTCTTTGGCGCTGCCCGACAGCAGTTTGAGCGCGAGCAAGCCTTCGGTCAGCGACTCAACCGCCAGCTGATGTATTTCGTCGACGCGGGCGCCCGGTTTGACCGCTTCGATGCACCGCTTCTCAGTGCCCAGCACCACTTCGTACAGCGCGCGCTGCGCCGGTGAAAACTCGGCGTCGATCGGAAAGGTGCGAGTGACATCCGCGGTAAAGCCGTCGATTTCGCAACCGGCGTCAATGAGCAAAAGTTCGCCCTTTTTGAGCGGCTCGCTGTTTTCGATGTAGTGCAAAATCGTCGCGTTGTCGCCGCCACCGACGATGGTCGAATAGCCGGGCAGTCCGCCCTTGCGCCTAAACGTGTAATCGATGAGCGCTTCGATCTCATATTCGCGGACGCCGCTGTGCGCCTGTTTCATCGCGGCGCGGTGAGCCTCGGCGGTCACCACCACTGCGCGCTTCAACGTAGCGAGTGCTTCGTCGTCCTTGAACAGGCGAATTTCGTGCAAGACCGAGCGCAGATCGCGAATCAGCGTCGGTGCGCGCAAACTTCGCCGCTGCCCCTGCCGCAGCGTTTCGAGGGTGCGCACCATCAGGCTGTCAAGTTCGGCATCGTCGCCATGCAAGTAAAGCAGCTCGTGCGCGCCATCGACAAGTCGCACCAACTCTTTGTCCACCTCTGCAATCGAGAACGCGGCGTCCGCCTTGAACTGAGTTCGTGCCCCCTCGACGCCAGCGCGCCGGCCGGTCCAGGTTTCGCGCTCGGGATCGCGCGGCCGCACGAACAGGGTGAACTCCTCTTTGGCGCCCGGCTTGAGCACGCACAGCGCCTCCGGCTCGGTGAAGCCGGTCAAAAACCACAAGTCGGAGGGCTGACGAAAGCGATACTCACTGTCGCTGTTGCGCGACAGCACCTTGCGGCCGCCAATCACCGCCACACCGCCGTCGCCGATGCGATCGAGCAGCAACCGCCGTCTGCGTGCGAATGTTTGCATGGTTTGCATGGTTTGCATGGGGGTTTGCATGGGGACGGATCTTGATATCTCTATTTCGTTGATAAAGAAAGCCGAAGTAGAAACCGGTAGATTTTCTCTCACTCATGTCCATGCCGATGATACAATAATTTGCATGTATTTTTTTGAGGTGACTTGATGGGCGGAGAGCAAGGGGTCGCGGACAGGGCGGCGCCTCCACCTGCCTGTGATACCGAAGGAGGACAAGAGGGCGCGTCCGACGACGAGCGGATCAAAAAAAGAATCCAGTCGTGCGCCTACGGTTTGAATCAAGAAAAGACTTCTCCAGAAGAGGTTTTTCAGTTTCTGACCGACAAAACAAGAAAACTAGGTGTTCGCGCTGAGGTGGCAAAGCAACTGTCTGCGCAAAAATTTTTCGCCGCCCGTGACGCGCACCCGGAGGAGGGTGATTTTCTCGACAAACTTGTCCACCAATCTACCGCTAGAGAATTAGAACCCCCAAAAGAGGCACCCGAATCGCCCAATCTTGACGAATGGAACAACGACTTGATGGCGATTCCCGCGACTGCCCTGCGCCGCTTTGCCGCCGACCCGGCATGGAGTACTTGGGCAAACCAAGTCCTGAAATTGCAATCGGAATTGAACAAATGGGCTGCCATCGGTATTAGGTTCAGTTTGAGACTGCCAAACGTTTCATTCACCATCGCCGGCGCGGGGGCGGTAGAGGCGATACGTTTGAGGCACGATCGATTGTCGGGTGGCAATTGGAAAGATTACCTCGTCCGAGAGGTGGGATGTCTAGCCGCCAACTCTAACTTGCTGCGAGCTCGAGACGAGGCGTTTCGCAGAGTCAACCCACCTGCAAACGTACATTTCTTTGATGGTCTACGGCACCTGGATGACAACGTTGTCTTGCCCGACGTACTCATAAAATACATCAAGCTGAATGTGGGCAAAAAGTGGCATGATCTTGCTTCGCCCATCGCAGGGGATGAAAATACATTTTCTGACACTGTGAATCGGCTTGCAGACGTCTTACACAAGCATCTGTAACGTGCTGCTCCGTCGCTAGATGCAGTCTTCTGCCAGCAGCGTATCAGTTGATGATGCCGCAGCGGTTGGCTTCGGCGCCACCGCCGCAGTGCAGACCGAGGAGGCAGTTGCCGCATTCGATGGTGCCGCCACAGCCGTCGCCAATGGTTCCGCACTCGGCGTGCAGATCGTTGCAAGTCTTGGGTGGGCAGGCGGGCACGCACTGATTGTTCAAACAGGTTTGACCCATCGGACAGGTGCCGCAGTTCATGCTGCCACCACAGCCATCACTTTGGGTGCCGCAGGTGGCCGAGATTTGATTGCAGGTTTGCTTGGTACACATCGGCGCTGGCGGTAGGTCGGGTGACACGCAGGAGGTCAGATCGAACAGCATGAACTCGAGCAATTTTTCCTGTGGCGTCAAGGGTCCAGCCGAGCATTCGGCGGGAAAAACTTGGTTCAGGCTCGAGGTCACGTTCTCGACGTGAAAATCGCTGAACACCACGCGTCCGCACTGCGCATTCGCTGCCGCACCAACGGGAGTATTGAAGGTGTAATGAATCGGAAACGCCGCGGCGTCGGGCGGCGCTTGGGTGTAGAGCCAGCGCTGCGCTGGAGCACCGACGGTGACTGCGCTAAAGTCATTGCGCACCACATCGACCGGAATTTTGCCCAGCATGGTCGAGGCGGCCACCGACGGCTGCTGCAGCCAGGACGCAAGCGCGACGCCTTTGGCAAAGGTCTGATCCACCACCCCGGTGAACTGTTGCATGTAACTATTGTGATTGATGTCCCACGTCGCCGTCGAAGAAAACGGCGCGGCGTTGTAGAGCCAAACGTAACTGTAGTGCGTGGTAAAAACCCGGCCACCGAGATTGGCGTACTGGATAACACGCGCCTGATCGGCGGCCTGCTGATCGCTCTGTCCGCCGACACAAGGGAACAGCACTGCATCATAAGCATTCAGCGTTGCCTGACGCCCCCAGAGCGTGGTCTCGCTCGGCGTGCTGTTGTCGACTACCGCGCCGCCTTTGGCTTTGTCGAGATGCTGCGTCGGATGTGCTTGATAGACGTGGATGCGCCCGGCCGCGGTCGGCAATCCGCCACCGTTGAGCGCAGGATTGACAAATTCGCTGTCGGCAATGCCCATTTTGCGCAGTACGCATTCGAGCACATCGACGTTGCCGGTTGAAATCGCAAAGCGCGGAATGTTGCCTTGGCTGCGATTGCGCGGCAGATGGGTCGACGACAGCGGCAGCGCGTTGTCGACGCACGGCGTAACGTTGACGCTGAGCACCCGCCGCCATTTGCCGAGCTCAATCACCACCTGGACGTTCGGGCCCGAGGGCGGACTGTGCAGCACGAAGGTGCCATCGATGCCGGTGGTGGTGCGCGCCAGCGCCGCCTGCGAACTCGCACACTGCTCGCAAGTCGCACCAGTGGTGATGGCGCCGAGCGCGCCGTCGGGCACGTAGACGGTGGCGTTGTAGATCGGGTCGGGGTTGCCGAAGCCGAGCGTCGAATCGGTGCCAGCGACCACTTTGCCGCTGATGGTGGTTGCGCCAGCATCGCACTGCGACACGCCGTGCAAGTCGCCGCCACAGATGTTGGCGTGGCCGCCACCGCCGCAAATGCCGGAGTTGCAAGTGCCGCAGTTGAGCACGCCGCCGCAGCCGTCGCCAGCGACGCCGCAGTCAAATCCGAGCGAATCGCAAGTCTTGGGCACGCAGACGACGCCGCCGCAGATGAAAGCTACACCACCGCCGCCACAAGTTTGGTTTCCCGAACAAGTTCCGCATTGCAGCACGCCGCCACAGCCGTCGCCGATCGGCCCGCAGCTGGCACCGAACAGCTCGCAGGTGGTCAGGCCACAGCCCTCTTGCACCACCGCTAGATCCGGTTCGCTCGATGAGCCGCCGGGAAGATTGTCGCCGCCGTCTTGCGCCGAGGGGTCGCTGCCATCGCCGCTCGAGCTCATTGCCGCGTCGGCAGCGCCGCCACCGTGAGACGGGCTTGGCCGACAGCCGGCGAAAACCAAGAAGAGCAGCGCTCCCAAGCCGGCGCTGGACCCAAACAACTCTCTTCTGACCATCGGAACAACTCCTCAAATACGCGCGAGCCGCTCCCCACTATATCGGTGGTGGCGCTCTCAATTTGAGGTGGTTTTAGAGGAGGAAATGTGGGTGAGCGACTACTCCTCGCCGGCGAAATAGTCGGCCTGATCTTTGGCGCGAAAGACGAAGCGCTTGCGCGACGGGCCGCTGCCGACGGAGCAGGCGACTTTTTCAGATTGCGGATACTCGACGATGTCGTGCCCAAGGTTGGCGTGGCTTCCTCTGGACGAAACTCGGCAGCGGCGTGGCGGATTTCTCCTCGTAGCGTTTGCAAACTCGCAGCGCAAATGTATAGC
>JAHFDU010000083.1:0-457 GCA_023248835.1 Myxococcales bacterium
GGATCGAGCCGGCCCCATGCCTAATCATTGGTCGCCTCGTCGAGCTCGAGAATGGTTTGCGCTTCGCAAGTCGGGCACCGGATCACGGCGCCGCTGTAGGCGCGATCTATTCGACGATTTGTGCTGTCTTCGGGCTTGGCGTGCATCTCGTGGTGCGCGATGATTTTTGTCATCGGGAAATTGAATTCGAGCTGCACAGCGCCTGTTCGAGGTGAGCTGCACTCGGCCGGAGGTCGTCGTTGGCGTGACGAAACGGGAAGCGCTACCTCGCAGCAGTACGCGGGAAGCGCAAGTGCCAGCTGCACCGTTGACGATGGGCCTGTTTTCATAGTCCACCGTTTTTGTTGGTGTGTTTGCGTTTTCGATGCGGCATATCGAACGAGGCCAACACAGACGACCTGCGCCAAACCTGACGGCCGTCAATCTCGAAGCTGAGCGCGGTGAGATCAGAACCCCG
>JAHFDU010000083.1:467-12631 GCA_023248835.1 Myxococcales bacterium
CCGGCGGAGTCTCATTGCGAAGGCTCGAGTCGAAATACCGAGGAGCTTTGCCAGATCAGCACGTGACAGCAGGCGATCGGCATCTCGCCGGTCCAACTCTTCTCGGACAACATTCCGCAGCTCGTCGCAGACTTTTTTTGCTGCTTGCTCGCTTGCTTCCCTGGTGAGAGCGGCGAGGTCGATTGTTGTCATGACTGATCTCCGAAACACCGTCTCACCAGCTCGTGGGTGCCGCGGTAAACTGGGAGGCCAGCAAGACAGCGGGCGAGCGTTTGACGGCTGACACGCAATAGAGCGACAGCGGCTGGTTCACCTCGACGGATTATCAGTTGGCGAAGTTGCGTGCGAAGTGCAGGAGAAAGGGGGCGACCAAAACAGGTTTGTGACATGCGGCATACTCTGCCAAGCAACCTCCTATTCAGTCATTTGACATATTTGTCGCAAATGTGTCCTACAAGCCCTCCCGCGAGTATTTTATGGACCGTTTAGCGGTGGCTTCGCTGATTGGCTTCAGCAGTTCAGGAGCGACAACACGAAGCACGTCCAGGCCCGAAATTGTTTTTCGTGCTCGCGATTGATGTCCTTTCACAATCGCACGAACCTGGCGCGACCCCATGGAGTCGCCAGTGTTGTGTACCTCGACTTGAAAACCGCCAGCCTTTGCCATCTCTTCCTCGGCTGTGATGGGTGGTTGGTTCCTTTCAAGGCGCCCTTGATAATCATCGCGCATGCGGCGGCAGCGATCTCGATCGTTCACTCTCGCGCTCATCGCTCGCAGGCCCTTGATCCAATAGTCAGCAATTGGTGACAGGCCGCTGATGAGCTCGTCGAGCTTGGCTTGCGGCAAACTTGCTAGCTCCTTCTCGCTAGGCAAGCGAGCCAGCTCTTCAAATAGATTGTGCGCCCAATAGTTGCTTGGTCGGAAGTATTCGCCCATCCCCAGCGGGAGAGGATTTTTCGCTAAGTGGCGAGCGGACCATGTTCGCTGAAACAGCTCAATGTCTGCCAACACCATTGTGCAAGCCGTGACAACGTACATCACGTCTATTGTTAGAGGCGGGATAAGCTCTTTCTTCCCGACCCGAACGTGTGGCGAGCTGGCGCGCGCCGGCTTGGGTTTGGACACTGAGTTGCGCGTCCGAGTATTTCGTTTTGGCCTCGATTTCCGCATAGTCTCCTCTGGTGCGGGCCTTTGAATCGCCACTGTGACGTACTAATGACGTACGGCAGGTAACATTGGATCCGCAGCATCTGCCCCTGTCGGCTATATTCACTTTTGATTTCAAGCCAGTGCGAGGAGGGGGAGTCGAACCCCCATACCTTGCGGTGCCAGATCCTAAGTCTGGTGCGTCTGCCAGTTCCGCCATCCTCGCTTGCTTTGCATACTATAGCGCAGTGAACCGGCAGACGGCCAGACTGGAACTTGCGTTAACCGCGACAGGACGCGTCGATCTTGCATCCCATGCGGAGCGGACTTAGGCTCATTACGCTATGATCACCAGTAGACCAGCGGCGAGACGGGGGTATTTCGATTTTGGATGGCTCAAGACGTTTCACACTTTTTCATTTGGCAACTATTACGACGAAGCCAATATGGGGTTTCGCGCGCTGCGCGTGATCAACGAGGATTTTGTCGCGCCTGGGCGCGGCTTTCCCACGCACCCTCATCGCGACATGGAGATCATTACCTACATTCTCGACGGTGCGCTGCAGCACCGTGACTCGATGGGTACCGGTTCGACCATCACTCCCGGTGAAGTGCAGCGAATGTCGGCGGGAACCGGCGTCACTCACAGTGAACGCAACCCTTCACCGGATCAGCCGACGCACTTGTTGCAGATTTGGATCGTTCCCGGCAGGCCTGGGCTGACTCCGAGCTACGAGCAGAAGAATTTTCCGACGGAAGAGCGGCGCGGCAAATTGCGACTGATTGCATCGCCCGACGCGGCGCTTGGCAGCGTGCAGATTCACCAAGACGCGCGAATCTATGTGGCGCTGCTGGCATCGTCTGAGCATGTCACCCACCTGCTGTCGCCGGGCCGGCACGCGTGGATTCAAGTTGCGCGCGGCTCGGTGCAATTCAATGACATCAAGCTTTCCGCTGGCGACGGCGCTGCAGTTTCCGAGGAGAAACAGCTGCAAATCGTGTCTCAGGGAGACAGCGAAGTGTTGCTGTTTGATCTGGGATGACGCGCGCTGCCGACTATCCGATCGATCCACTTTTTCTTCGGCGTTGGTCGCCCCGAGCGATGGATGGGACACCTCTGAAAAAAGAGGATCTGTTGACGCTGCTCGAGGCCGCGCGCTGGGCGCCGTCGTCGGGAAATGGTCAGCCGTGGCGGTTTGTTTACGGACTGCAGGGAACGCCGGCATTCACTGGCCTTTTCGATCTGCTGGCGGCGGGAAACCGGCCGTGGTGCAGCCGTGCCGGCGCGCTGCTGGTGGTGCTGTCAAAAAGCACCCGCGACAAAGGTGATCGGGCGCGCACGCATTCATTTGACACCGGCGCCGCCTGGATGAGCATCGCGCTGCAAGCGACGCAGATGAATCTGGTGGCGCACGGCATGGAAGGGTTCGACTACGATCGCGCCCGCTCGGCATTGTCGCTGTCAGACGAGATGACCGTCGAATGCATGGTGGCGCTCGGTCACCAAGGAAAATCGGAGGACTTGCCGGAGCCCTATCGCTCGCGTGAGCAGCCGAGCACGCGGCGTCCGATCGTGGAACTTGTTACTGAGCTAGTCCCGACAAAGTGATTTGCGGTAGTAGTACTCGACGGTATTCGAAATGTCGTGCAGCTCGCGGCTGTTTTCGCCGCGGACAAATCCGCGTTTTTCGTAGAACCGGTGGGCTTCGACAAAACGGGTATCGCTCCACAGATCGAGGAAGGTGACCTGACGCCGCCGCGCCGCCGCTACGACGCGCTGATAGAGCAGGTCGCCAAGGCCGGCTCGACGCTGGGTTTGCTTGACGTACAGTTTGCGGATTTCAACCCCATCAGCGACCGGCGTGTAGCCGATGCATCCGACAATTCCGGATTCTGATTCAGCCACCCAAAACTCGCCGCCGAGTTTTTCGAACGCGCTGGCGATGGTGCCGAGCTCAGGCAGTTCGCCGTCGACGTCCAGCACGCAACCATATTCGGCGAAGATGGTTCCGATAAGATCGATGAGCTGCACAGCGTCGTCGTCTCGGCCGGCGCGAATGGAAATCATGGCTACGACAACTTGTAGCGCTGCCCGATTCTCTGTCGCAGGTCGGCGCTACGTCGCAGCAGCTCCTGGTTTTCTTCGCGAAATTGCACGATGACTTGGCGCTCTTCGGCGCGACGCAGCGACGCTTGGCAAAGTTCCTCGACCTTTTCGATCAGCTGCTCCTGCTTGGTTAGCGACTCAAGCAGTGGCAACGTCTTGGGCCCGTCGATGATTTCGGCTCGGCCGGCCCGGCTCTCGGTCGGGCGTTGAAACCGAATGGTCAAGGTGTCGGGCGAATGCGAATTGATTCCACTTGCCACCATGGTTCCGCTCAAGTCGGGCAGGACGTTGGAAATCAAGGCGATGCGATAGTGGCTCGACGGCGCGGTGTCGAGCGCTTCGCCACCAGTCTGTGCCAGCTGAACGACATAGCCGCCTCGTAACGTCAGCGATCGACTGAGCTCATAGCCGAGCCAGCCATCCTCCTCGACCACCAAGACGGAGTGATCGGCGGTCGCGGTTGAAGCGGCGGGCGTTCTCTTTCGTTGTAGCGCGGCGAGCTGGCGCGATTTGTCGCGCAACTTGGAAAGTAGATCGTCTTCCAAAGCGATCGCCTGCGCGAACAGCGCCATCGCACTGAGCTCGACGTTTGCTGATCGGCAGGCTTCAAAAACGCGCTGTTTCAAATAGTCGACTTCGGTGCCAACTTTGTGCAGCACGTCGGTGACACCAAGACGCAGCGCCTGGAGCGTGACCTCCTCGGATTTTTGTGAAACCATCAAGAACAGACGCGCGTCGCTAGATTGGCTGCGCAACTGGCGCAGCAGATCGAGGCCGCCCGGCGAAGGCAGGTCGTGGTCGACGACAATGGCGGCGTAGCGCTGCTCGAGCGCCGCTGCGCGCGCTTGGGCAGCATCGCTTACAGCGATTACTTCGAGCGCCGGTGCTTGCAACAGTTTACACAAGCCGCGCTGCACCCGTTCGTCGGCTTCGACGATCAGCACCCGCGGCGAGGCAGCCATGAACTTAGTCCAACACCCCAATGTAGGGCAGATTGCGGTAGCGCTGGGCGTAGTCGAGTCCGTAACCGACGACAAAGCGATCGGGAATGGTAAAGCCGAGATAGTCGATCGCGCACGGTTTCTTTACCCGACTCGGCTTGTGCAGAAACGAGCAGAGCTTGACCGAAGCCGGATGGCGCGTGCGCAGCATGTCGAGGATATAGTCCATCGTCAGACCGGTGTCGACGATGTCTTCGACGACCAGGACGTGCTTGTCATCAATCGGTTTGGTCAAGTCGGAAGTAATCTGGACCACGCCCGAAGAGCTGGTGGCGTCGCCGTAGCTCTGTACCGCCAAAAAATCAAGCCGCACGTCGAGCTGCGGAATGGCCCGCGCCAGATCGGCGAGAAACAAAACGCTGCCCTTCAAGATGCCGACCAGCACCAATTCTTTGCCCTGGTAGTCGCGCGCGATTTCTTCACCAAGTTTTCTCACTCTGTCGGCGATCGCCTCTGCGGAAATCAGCTCTTGAGGTTTTTGCGGCGGATTGTTCACCGGGTTCTCGCCTTCAGACATAGCTGTTGTTCATCAATTCGCCGAGGCCGCCGGCGCCGGGGACAATGTAATGATGATCGTTGAGCCCGCGCTCTTCGCTCCAGCGTTCGCCGGGTACGGTGTTGAGCACTGCGGGCGAGGACAGGCCGCGGTCGAGTCTGAGCGCGTAGACGAAAACGTTGGGATGGGTGCTGCAAACGTGGCGCAAATATTCTGGCGTGACGATGAGGTGCACGGCGATGATCTTTTGCGCGTGGCCGTGCTCTTTGGGCGTGTACTGCTCGATGACTTTGGACACCGTGGCTCCGGTGGCGCCCATTGGATCGGGAATTAGCAGCATCGCGCCTTCGATGGTTCCACCGATCTTCGAAGCGTAGAGACCGGCGCCGGTAACGCCACCTTTGCTGTCGACGGTGCGCGCCAGAGCCAGATGATCCTGACGCACACCTTCGGGGTTGAGCACTTGGTTGAGAAAATCGAACGTCGCTTGCGAGGGCAAAAGCCCGGCGCGCGCCACCGCGACGACCACGGCTGCGGTACTCGACCAAGTAGCGTCGCCTCGCCACACGCCTTGGGGAGTGTGCGCTTCCATTCGCGTCGGCTGTTCGAGCAGGCGGCGCGGGAATTCCGCTGCGATCACTTCGTGCACCAAGCTGCGATACAGTTCACCGACCAGGCGATTGAGTTCGGGTTGCCGCGTCGCCTGAGCGCACAGTTTCGCCAGCATCGCCAGCGAAAGTGGATCAGCCAGGATGTGCACCTTGTCGCCGTAGCGGTGGGCTACCTCGCAAGGTCGATACGGCAAGCTACGAAACTGCGCATCGGTCTCCATCGGGCACGCAACATATCACAACATAACCCTGGAGCTGTCCACTTGACTTTAATGACATGCATGTCATTAATTAAGCATGGCTTCATTCAACACCGAAACCGCGACCGAAGTGACAGGACTGAGCTCCCGCCAGGTGCGTTATTGGGACAAGACCGGCCTGGTAGCGCCTTCAGTTCAGCGAGCGTGCGGTCGTGGCTCGCGTCGGCTCTATTCGTTTTTGGATCTGGTCGAGCTTCGCGTGATTGGTCGCCTACTCAAGGCGGGCCTGTCGCTGCAACGTATTCGACGCGTGGTGAAATACATTCACCGCGAATATCGCCACCTTCAACGCCCCCTCGCTAATTTAAGAATTCTCACCGACGGTGCGACTGTTTTCGTGCGCTCGGACGAAAGGCGACAGTGGGAGAACGTCTTAGCCAGCGGTCAGGTGGTTTGGGTGGTTCCGTTCGCCAATCTGTGGAACGAGACTGAAGCCGCTGTCCATCAATTACGTGGTATCAAAACTGGGCGAGTGCGGATCGGTAGGGCCGAGTATGACGTCGAGTTTGATCCGGATCTTGAGGACGGAGGATGGGTGGCTTCGTGCCCCGTTCTTCCTGGCTGTTTGTCACAGGGCGACACGCTGCCCGAGGCAAGGAAAATGATCCGTGAGGCGATGGTCGGTTGGCTCGCGGCCAACGAGACAACTGCGCCCGCAGCCAAAGTCAAGACTTGGGCTCGCTAAACGACCTCGATGGAACGCGTGTACTGCGCGCTTTTTTTCGCTTGGGTTGGCACCAGGTTCGGATTAACGGAAGCCATCACATTCTCAAACGCGACGGAGTCTCGGCTACGCTGACTGTGCCTGTACACCGATAGTTCCCCACTTTGATTTGATACCGCGGCGGGGGACGCAAAAGGAAGAAGGGACTTTCTCCTCGAATACTAAACGGCCTACTTGTCAAAAAGCAGCGAATCGAGCACGGGGTTGAGGCTGAGATGCGAAACTTTGACGTGGACTCGATAGTGCAGTCGCAGGTTTTCGATCTTCATGTCTGTGAACGTGACCGCGCCGTTGGTCGCCACAAATCCGGACAAGGTTACGCTTCGATCGCTATTTGTTCGCACCACATGATCGCCTTCTACCGCCGTGACCTGTGCAGCGCTCGAGCCGAGATCGTATGCAACCCGCAAGTCTTCGGCGATCGATGTAAAGAGCGCGCGCAATTGTGGGTCGGTGGCATCGCGAATCGACGACAGGATTTCGACGCCGCTTGGAAGCGAGAGTAGGTCGAACAACGAAATCCCACCTGGGCCAAACACCCGCAGCCGAAACCGATCGGGCTTTTGAATCGCAATCAGTCCGCGCATGTGATGGTGCGAAACGGCGCTGGGGGTTGCAACTTCGACGTCTACTTGGTGCTCGGCGCGCAGCGTCCGCCAGGTCGACGATGGGCTCGGCGGCGCGGCCCGCCAAGTGGAGGTGGGCCGACAGCCGGCGAGTAGCAAGAGGCAAGCGAGTACTTTCATTTTGGGTAAGCGTTCATGTTCCGCTCGCCCTGAGCCTGTCGAAGGGCAGACTTCGATTTTATCGCCCTTCGACTTTGCTGCGCTCCGCTCAGGGTGCACGGGCAGAGGGCGTGAACGCTTACCATTTTGGTTTGCGCCAAAACGGCGAGCTGAGCACCACCCGGAGCACGCGCAGAGTGTCAGCAAAACCGTGAAAATGGGTGGAGTGGTCGGCGCGATAAATGGTTCGTACCGGGACTTCGATGAGCGGCACGGCGAGCTTGGCGGCGCGCAAGAGCAGTTCAGTTTCGGCTTCGAAATGCTGCGAACGCAATTCCACTTCCAAGAGCCGGCGTGGATAGAGTCGAAAACCCGACTGACTGTCGGTGTGTCGGCGCCCGGAAAAACGCGAAATCCACCAGGTCGAAAATGCGTTGCCAAAACGGCTGCGCGGCGGCATCACTTCCGCCTCAAACGAACGGACACCGACAATCAGCGCGCTCGGAGACTGCGCATGCGCAGCCAGCAGTTTCGGAATCTCGCTCGGATCGTGTTGGCCATCGGCGTCGAGCGTCAGCACCGCTTCCATTTGCTGACTTCGCGCATATGCAAAACCGGTCTGCAGCGCCGCGCCTTTGCCACGATTTACAGAGTGGGTGAGCAGCTTGGCGCCGGCAGTTTCTGCCTGCGCGCGCGAATCATCGTCGCTGCCGTCATCGACCACAATCACCTGCCCATGCACGGCGGCCCCGCGCACGACCTCGGCGACGTGCGCCGCCGCGTTGTAACAAGGGATGAGGAGGCCAATCATGTAGGTGGAGATGGATGGAGAGCGAATGTGAGCTCTCCTTGCGCGATCAACGTGCCATCGACGCGCGCTTCGCCTAAGAAGCGTTGCAATGTGCCGAGCGTTTGGGTTCGGCTGGCGCACAGCTCAACCCGCTCGCCTGGCAGCGGCGATCGAAAAAATTGAAAATTCGAAACCGCCGCCAGATAACCTTGGTGCACGCCCCTCTCGGATGTTCCGAGCGCGGCCGCGGTCTGGGCCAGCGCCTCGATTAGTATCAGCGCGCTACACCCGAGCGGGTCGTCGATGTTGACGCATTTTTCTGCGCGCGCGCTGTCGGCGGTGGTTTCGACAATCCGATCGACGAATTTCCACGGCGGTGCGTGCACCGGCTCTTCATAGCCGGAAACAAAGGTCGCGTGCTACAATTATTTGGGTGCGCTGTGTGATCTTGCTCCTGCTTCTGAGCTGTGCGCATCAGAGCGCCACGCCGCCGCGGCGCCCGGTCGAAATGGCGCCGATTCGTTTTGAAGCACGTTCGCCTGGGGAAGTGCGGGTGGTCGACGCCGAGTCGCTCTTTGCAGAGGCGCAAGCGGCCTACAGCGCAAAGCATTTTGCCGACGCCTCTGCGCTGTACGATCGAGTCTGGCGCGAATTCTCGGTCTCGGCGCTCGGTCGCGCCGCGCGCTACAACGCTGGGCTGGCGTACGAGGCCGCCAACGATTTTGCCGCTGCCAAACAGCGCTATCAGCTCCTGCTCGGTGATCCCGCCGCGACGCAATGCTCCACTGGTTGCCGCGATTTCATCGATGCGCGCTTTCGTCTGGGTGGTGCGCTGCTCGAATTGAAACAATTCGCCGAGGCGGAAAAGCACTACGCCGACCTACTCAAACACGGCGATCTGACTGTTGGCGATCGGTTGGAAGCGATCGGTCGCCACGGCGTCGCCTGTTTTGAGTTGCATCGGCCAAGCGAAGCCGAGAAAGATTTTCGCGCGGTGCTTAGGCTCTATCGCCAGAGCGAAACGCTCGAGCGAGTCGAAAGCGACTACTTTGTTGGGCTTGCCGGCTTTTACCTTGGCGAATTGGCGCGCCAGAACTACCGCGCGCTGCCGCTGCGGCTACCCGAAAAGCAGCTCGAAAAAGATTTCGAGGCCAAGGCTGAGGCGCTCTTACAAGCGCAAGCGCGGTATCTCGACGCGATGCGACTCGACAATGCGGAATGGGCGGTGGCGGCTGGCTTTCGCATCGGAAAATTGTACGAAGAGTTTTATCAAGATTTTGTCACCGCGCCGGTGCCGAGCAAGCTTGCTGACGAGGATCGCCTCATCTACCTCGAAGAGGTGCGCCAGCGCGTGCGCGTGCTGCTCGAGAAAGCGGTGCGCTTCCACGAAAAGAACGTGCTGATGGCCGAGCGTATCGGCGCGCAAAATCGCTGGGCCAAGCAGTCGAATGAGCAGCTCGAGAAATTGCGGCAGCTGCTGGTACCGCTGCAGACTTCGCCGACGCCGATCGCCCCGGCGCCCGAGCCGGCGCTTCCGGGCAAGCGCCAAGATGAGCCGCACCACATTCTATAGTTCAGGTTTGTCCTTGACGGACGCGGTTGTCCAAGATATGACACCCTGCCTTTTAGAACATAGAATGAGGGCTGCGAAAGCAATTTCGAGTAATCGCTGGCGTAGCTCACTTGGTAGAGCAGCTGACTTGTAATCAGCAGGTAATGGGTTCGATTCCCGTCGCCAGCTCTTTGAGATCACAGGTACGGAGGGGTTCCCGAGTGGCTAAAGGGGGCAGACTGTAAATCTGTTGGCATTGCCTACGAAGGTTCGAATCCTTCCCCCTCCACGGGGTTGGCGGGTGTAGCTCAGTTGGTAGAGCGCTAGCCTTCCAAGCTAGCTGTCGCGGGTTCGAATCCCGTCGCCCGCTCAGGCCCACGTAGCTCAGTTGGTAGAGCACGTCCTTGGTAAGGACGAGGTCTCCGGTTCAATCCCGGACGTGGGCTCTGCGAAGGACGAGCACGCAAGTAGAGCGACATCCTTGGGAGGGAACGAGGTCTCCGGTTCAATCCCGGACGTGGGCTTCCGGTCATCCTGAGCGAAGCGCAGCGGAGTCGAAGGACGAGCACGCAAGTAGAGCGACATCCTTGGGAGGGAACGAGGTCTCCGGTTCAATCCCGGACGTGGGCTCAGATGGGGACAGTCTTCCGTAATTCAGTTTCTTGAATTCAGTTTCTTGAATTCAGTTTCTTGCAGGGCAGCCGAATTGAACTTCGAACGTTGGTTGAACTTTTGAACAGAACGAGGTAACGAGTCATGGCACGTGGAAATCGCGCATTGGTAACATTAGAGTGTAAAGATTGCAGAGAGAGGAACTACAACACGAACAAGAACAAGCGAACAACGCCGGACAAACTTGAGTTCTCGAAGTTTTGCCCGCGCTGCCGCAAACACACCGTCCACCGCGAGACCAAGTAGTTGTAGGTGAATATTTGTGTAGCAGTATGTTCTTTGAAGAGACATAGGGCAGTAGCTCTAATGGTAGAGCAGCGGTCTCCAAATCCGCGGGTTGGGGGTTCGAATCCCTCCTGCCCTGCAAGAGAGGTCAACGTTGGAACGTAAGTGGACGCATATGATGTTTGCAGTCGCCGGCGTGCTTGCCGCGTGGATTTTGTATTTGGCCGGCGACTGGATATGGGGCTTTTGGGGGCGGCCAGACAGCCGCGTCGTGACGACGGGTGCTCTCCTCATGGCTGGAACTGCGGCGGTGATCGCCTGGCGCAACCAGCAGCTGTTCACGCTCGCTAGCGAAGTCACGACCGAACTGTCGAAAGTGACGTGGCCGACTCGGCAGGAAACTTTTCACGCCACCGTGGTGGTGATTGTCACCACCGTTATTGCGGCGGCGCTACTTGGCATATTTGACGGAACTTGGGCCTGGGTGACCGGGCAGATATTTAAGGTGCACTAGTGCAGCCAGAAGCGACTTCCTTGGAGATTTCGAAAATGAAGTGGTACGTGGTCAACACTTACTCTGGACACGAGAATCGCGCTCGCCTCTCGCTGCAAGATCGCATCAAGCAGATGGGCAAGGAGTCGCAATTTGGCGAAGTGCTGATTCCAACCGAATCGGTGCTCACCGCCGCCAAAGGCGGGCAGCGCCGCGCCACCACGCGCAAGTTCTATCCTGGCTACATGTTCGTCCAGATGGAGCTCAACGAAGAGACTTTCCACCTGGTCAAGAACACGCCCAAGATCACCGGCTTTCTCGGCGGGCAGCATCCGAGCCCGGTGCGAGAGTCGGAGATCACGCTCATCAATTCGCAGATGAGCGAGGGCGCGGCCAAGCCCAAGGTGCGGATCTCGTTTGAAGAGGGCGAGAATGTGCGCGTCATCGAGGGACCGTTCTCGAGTTTTTCCGGCATCGTCGAAGAGGTCAAAGCCGAGAAACAAAAAGTTCGCGTGCTGGTTTCGATTTTCGGACGCGCCACGCCGGTCGAACTTGATTTCACCCAAGTCGAAAAAGCGTAACGCAACGAGCGGCGCCGGCTCGAGCGGCTGAAAGAAAATCGAAAAAGCTTGCATTTTTTTCCAAAATGGTTCAATAACCCCATTCCCTTGCGATTCTGGCGACCCCCGCAGCCGAGTTTTCGGCCTGCGAACGGCACGGAGAGACGATGAAGAAGGTACAGGGATTTATCAAACTTCAGGTGCCCGCGGGCAAGGCCAATCCTTCGCCGCCCGTTGGTCCGGCGCTCGGTCAGCACGGCGTCAACATCATGGAGTTTTGCAAAGCGTTCAACGCCAAGACCCAGCCGCAAGCGGCCGACGGCTTGATCATTCCGGTGGTCATCACCGTATACAATGATCGCTCGTTCACCTTCATCACCAAAACGCCGCCAGCAGCGATTCTGCTCAAGAAGGCGGCGGGCATCGACAAGGGCTCCGGCCAGCCCAACAAGAACAAAGTCGGCAAAGTGACGAAGAAGCAGATTCGCGAAATCGCCACGCTGAAACTGCCGGATTTGAACACCACGAGTATCGATTCCGCGGTGCGGACGATTGAAGGCGCAGCCCGTTCGATGGGATTGGAGATCGTAGGATAAACAATTTTGCATGGGACAACGTTCACACTGGGCTGGTACAAGATGGGTCGCGCTGGTTAAAGGAACCGGGGAACGAGATGAGCAAAAAATATCGCGCTGCGGCAGAGAAAATTGATCGCTCGAAGAAGTATTCGGTGCAGGACGCATTTGCGTTGCTGCCGAGCTTGAAGATTTCTGAAAAATTTGACGAGAGCGTCGATGTTGG
>JAHFDU010000084.1:0-4374 GCA_023248835.1 Myxococcales bacterium
CTTTGCAATACACCGCGACCAACTCTACTTGTTCGGTATCGCGACCGGAGAAGCGCAAGAAGTTCAGCGTCTCTTCGTCGACCGGAAAAAATCCCATGGTCGCGCCGTATTCTGGCGCCATGTTGGCAATCGTCGCGCGATCGGTGAGCTGCAGCGCCGCCATGCCGGGACCAAAAAATTCGACAAATTTTCCGACCACGCCTTTTTTGCGCAACATCTGAGTGATGGTCAGGACCGCATCCGTCGCGGTCGCGCCTTCGGGTAATTTTCCGAGCAGCTTGAAGCCAACGACCTGCGGAATCAGCATTGTCGTTGGCTGTCCGAGCATCGCCGCTTCGGCTTCGATGCCACCGACGCCCCAGCCGAGTACTCCGAGACCGTTGATCATCGTGGTGTGCGAATCGGTGCCGACCAGCGTATCGGGATAGGCAAGTCCGTTTTCTCCTCGGAAAACCACTTGCGCCAGGTATTCGAGATTGACCTGATGGCAGATGCCGGTGCCCGGCGGCACCACCCGGAAATTGGCAAACGCTTGCTGTCCCCAGCGCAACAGCGCGTAGCGCTCGTGGTTGCGCTCATACTCGAGCTCAGTGTTCTTACCAAGCGCTGCAAGACTGGCGAAATTGTCGACCTGCACTGAGTGGTCGATGACCAGATCAACCGGCGCCAGTGGATTGATGCGATCGGGATTGCCGCCAAGGCGCGTAATCGCCTCTCGCATCGCCGCTAGATCGACGACGCAAGGCACTCCGGTAAAATCCTGCAGCAGCACGCGCGCCGGCGTAAACGAAATCTCGCGGGTCGGTGTCGCCTTGGCATCCCAGTGCAAGAGCGCCTCGATGTCTTCGCGCTTGATCACACGCCCATCCTCGTGGCGCAGGAGATTTTCAAGCAGAATCTTGATTGAGAAAGGCAGTCGCGAAAGCTCTTTGTTGCCGAGCGCCGACAGCCGGAACATCTCGTAAGACTTCTGCCCTACTTTCAACGTTCCTTTGGCTTTGAAGCTGTCCACTCCACTCATCGGCGCGCCTCCACTTTTTTTGGTCGATCATAAATACCCCGACTCGGGAATTTGAACAAGGAAACCGACCGTGTTACTGGAAGAACAAAAAACTAAAAAAACTATCGGCACTTGACAAGAAAACACCAGCAGCTATTTTTCACCTCGAACGCTTCTTAGGAGGAAATCACATGGCTACAGCGCAGGGGCACGTCAAATGGTTTAACGATGCAAAAGGCTTTGGCTTCATTACCCGCGAGGGCGGACCGGATGTTTTCGTTCACTACAGCTCGATTCAGGGCGAAGGGTTTCGCTCCTTGGCCGAGGGACAAGCGGTGCAATTCGAAATCACCGACGGCCCCAAAGGCCCGCTCGCGACCAACGTCGTCAAGCTATAGTTTGTAAGCGCTCCCGGCCCCTCCGCTCGCCCTGAGCTCGTGCTTCGACAAGCTCAGCATAATCGGGGGGGACTTTATGGCCGCTCATCCTGAGCCTGTCGAAGGACGCTTCGCTTCGCTCAGGGTGCACGGAAGCGTGAACGTTTACCTCTAAATTTTCGTCATTTCAGCGATTAATCCCGCAAACGCGCCAACCGCGCGACGATTTTTTTAGCAACAACACCACCACGTCGTCACCGATTTTTGAGACCGCAAAGAGCATGTCGGTGTCCTCGCCGCCCGGCGGCAACGAGCCAAGGCGCTGCTTGATGGTGGCGGCGTTATCGATTTCTACCGGGCCGACCGTCGCTGCGGTTTTTTCCTCCTCGATCATGCTGCTGTAGATCTGCTTCAGCGTGGCGCCGTCCTGCGCCACCGTGTGACCGCCCGCAGTGAAGGGCACCGCGCTCGAACCCGCCAACCAGGCGACGCTGCGTCGGGCGTAGGCGGCGAGCCAACCCTCCGCTGCCTTCTTCGCAGCCAAATCTTCTTCTCCGTCCGAAATCGTAGTTTGACTCGACAAATTCGGACGCGACGCGCCCTTCGACTTCGCTGCGCTTCGCTCAGGGAAATCGGATGTAGATAGCGACGCGCCCTTCGACTTTGATGCGCTTCGCTCAGGCAAATCGGTTGTAGATGTCACCGCCGCTGCCGGCGGGTTCGGCGTGTCCAGCCGATCGCCGTTGTTGAGAATATACGGATGAACGCCCTCGGTGCCGCACAGCTGTGGCCCGCGGTGAAATTCCCAGTGTACATATATCTTGCCGTTGCCGCTCTTGATCGATTCGGGCGGCAGCGGAAACGGTGCGGCTCCGCGCACTGCCTGAATCGCCGCCGCGTCAAATTCCACCAGGCCCGAGCTGCGCGCGATCTGCGGCACCGACGCCAGCGTGCCATCCTTTTGAACCACAATCTCAAGCTCAGTATAGAGCTCCTCGTCGGCATACTTGCCACCGCGAAAGAGCACGCTGCGCACGAATCCCAAAGCCCAAAATTCGTGAATCTGGCGATGCATGGCGGCGTAGTACGCCGCAAACGGCGACGCCCGCGTGCCCAGCTCGGATTGGTTTCCGACTTTGACTTCAGGGGTGAAATTTTCGAGCGCCGAGCGCATCGACTCCACCATCCGTTCGGTTTCCGCCCAGCTTCCTTTGGGCAGCGAAACCTCCGATCGCGCTGGGGGCTGATTGGGCGCTAGCGGTGCATCGTGGCCGAAGACTCGATCGTAGTCGGCCCGCGACAGCTGCATTTTTAGCTTTCGTCCACCGTCACCGCGGTTCTTGTCTTCCGCTACGCGCCGCGGTTCGGGCGCCACCGCGTCATGAGACGGTCGCACTGGCTTCGCCAACTCGCGTTCTTGGGCACCTCCGTGTAGTCCGCTTTGGGGATTGCCGCGCGGGACGCTCTTGTCGGCCCCGTTTCTCTTTTCCAGATGGGCGAGGCGATCTTCGGCGCCGCCGATTTGTAGGTCACGGTGATTGCTCTTTTCCGTCGGTGGACGCTTGCCGTTCATCGCCCGTACCAAATTGCGCTCGCGCTCCTGGGTTTCTTCCAATGTGCGATGATTTTTCTGCGCCAAGTACTGCGCGTCGCTGTTGTCCGGCTCCTCAGGAAACTGCTCTTGGTCGACCATTTTTATCTTCGGCAGTTCGACCTTTTTCGGCTGCACCGGCAACGGCTCGGGCGGCTCGATCGGCGGCGGTTTTCTTTCCACCGTCGCCAGCTCGGGTGCTTGTTTGTCGTCAGGTTTGCGTTTGGGTTTCTGCTTGGCTTTTTCGATTTGCCACTCGATCGTCGGTGGCTCCGATTGGTACGACACCTCGATCGGCACTTCGGCTGTAAGCGGATGTAGACGTGGCGCAACTACAAAAGAGACGAACAAATGGAGCGCGGCCGAAAGCAGCAGCGCGGCGACAAACATCTCGGTGCGAAACTGCGCCCGACTCACTCCTCTATTGTACCCGGGTCACCTTCGCCAGGCCATCGAAACCAGTGTCGAAACTGAGAATGCGCGTAACCCGGTGCTGCTCCATCACCGCCAAGTGAATTGCATCGCGCGCCGAGAGCCGTGCCTCACCAAAAAGTAGATTCTTGGCGCGCTCGACCGCTTTCTGATCGACTGGAAATACCTCGTCGACAACGCCGAGCAGTGCTTCAAACGCGGGCTGAATCGCATTCTTTCGGTCGATGGCGACGTAGCGATGCAGAATCTCTTGCAACACCTCAGCGTCGGTGACCAGCCGGGCTTCTTCCGAGACCAAGCGACGAAGCAGCTCCTCCGCCTCTGCCTTGTGCGGATGCGGCGCACCGACGAGATACATCGGAATATTGGAGTCGACAAAGATCACTTGACGTAGCCGCGTTCGATTTCGGCAAGCATGTCGCCAATATCCGCGGTGGGAAAATCATATTTGGCAGCCGCGCGAATGGAGCCCAGTTTTTTGGCAACCTCTGACGCCGGTTCGCGCCGACGCGCCTCGCGCAGCACTTGGCGAACCCACTCTGCGACCGTGAGCTGCTTGCGACGGGCAAACCGCTGAATATCGCGAAATTCAAGCTCTTCAAATAGGACCTGAAGGCGCTTACTCATGCCGTGAGTATAATACACTACTCACGAGGAGTCAATCGCCTTAGAGCCTTCATAACCGTCGGTAGACACCCACTACGATGCCGAGCAAGTGGACGCTCTTCCAGTCGCGGCGCTTCACCACAATCGGCTGCAGCCGCGCGTTGGCTGGCTTGAAAACAATCGGGTCGCCGCTCGGATCGGGATGAAAATATTTTACCGTCGCCTCGTCGTTGATCATCGCCACCACGATGTCCCCGCGGTGGGCGCTCAATTGCTTTTTGACGAAGATGAAGTCGCCGTTGAAGATTCCCGCCTCTATCATCGAATCACCTGCGACTTTGAGAGCGAAAAGCTCCTTCGAATCGCCT
>JAHFDU010000084.1:4384-12506 GCA_023248835.1 Myxococcales bacterium
TCGGCCTGTTCGATCGCCAAAATCGGTTCGCCGGCCGCCACTCGCCCGAGCAGCGGCACGTCGACCATATGACCAGTCGGACCTGCGCCGTCGACAGAAATCGGCCGCAGCGCACGCGACTTCATGTCTTCGCGTTCAAGATAGCCCTTCTTCTCGAGCGCCTTTAAGTGATCGTTGACACCGTTGGTCGAACGAATGCCCAAGTGCTCGCCGATCTCGCGCAGAGTCGGCGGATAGCCTCGCCCTTCGATCGACTGGCCAATAAAGGAAAGCACCGCCTGCTGCCGTTCCGTCAGTGGCTCTTTGGTCGGCTCCAAGATTCCTCCTCGTCCTGCCTCTAGGGGTGGCCCGGTCGAACAACACTGAACAGATTGCACGGTACTGAACAAAAGATCGGTCGTCAAGTTTTTGCCAACCTAGTGTGGCAACCAACCTGAAATCACTTTGACGTGATCGATCCCGCGTTGTCGTTGACATTGTCGGCGTCGGCGTCGGCGTCGGTCTGCTTCCACAAGATCGAACTTTGTTTACGCTGAAGTGCCAGCGACGGTGGTGGCTGAGGTGAGATCGTTCACGTCGCCGTCGCCGTCAACAACTGCTACGACAACGACAACAACAACGAACCACCCTGGCTGTAGTTCTCTTTAGGCAAGTATGCAAAGATGCCAGGGCATGGGGAGCATCACCGCGAGGTTGCTGTTAGGTTTGCTGCTGTCGGTGCGCGCGCCGACGGTGAAGCAGCTTGGGGCAGCGATTCGATCACGCGACCCAGTACAAGTCGAGCGGATTGCACAGCGCATCGGCACCGCACCACTGCTTCTGCTCGCCAGGCGCGGCCATGGAGAGGAGCGGGTGTGGGCCCTTTTTAGCCTCGGCCTCATCGACAATGGTACCGCTTTGCCGGAGCTGGTCGCGCTGGCGGAAAAAAGCGCGCGCGATGATTTGGTGCTGGCCCATGCCGCCCTGCAGGCGGCAAAAAACATCACCGACAGGTTGATTCCGCAGAGTCTTGAGTGCGATGAAATCCCGCTCGACATTGTCGGCCACAGCGCCGGTCTGCTGCTCGCTTTGGCGTCGCGGCCAACCCTCGACACCACCCTTCGCACCGAGGCCTTGCACGCAGTTGCCAACTTGCAAACGTTGGGACCTGTCGACACTCAAAACTTGGCGAACCTGTTGCAGAGTGACGAGCCACGGGTACGCAGCGCCGCCGCGGAGGCGCTCAGCGGTGTTGCCAGTGCCGAGCCGGCACTGTGTGCTTGCGTTGCCGAAGAGGAAGACTATAGCGTTGCGGTCGCAGCGGCGGTCGCTCTGTGCCGCCAGGTGCGGGCAAGAGGGAGCTCGCGAGATGCTTTGACGACGGCTGCCAACGCGCCAAAGCTGCGCGCTCGTTTGCGCGCGATGGCGCAAGACAAGAGCGTCGCAGTTTCCGATCGCCTTGAGCTCTTGGCTTGTGTTCGACATCGTGCGACGGCAGAGGACATGGCGACGCTCGACCACATCGCCAGCGACAGCAGCGCCGCCGAGTCTCTGCGTCGTTTGGCCCGATCCCTGGGCAGCCACTAGTTTGCCCGCAACGCACCTCGAACAACTGCTTGAGGGCAAGGGCCCATTCGATCGGGTGGCCGACGTGCGCGCCGTCCTGCACGCCGGCCAAACTGCGCGCACGATCGCGCGCTTTGAGCGATCGCTTGCCCAAGCCGGCGTCGGCGCAGCGACCCTGCAAACCTCATTCGCCTTGCTCCGACTTGACGCAAGATCGAGCGGCCCGTTGCTGTTTTCGCTCGGCAAGCGGCTCGGTGGGTCACCCGGAGCGATTGTCGAGGCAGCTGCTTTTCTGCTCGAGGACCGAGTGAGCGACTTGGTACTCGCAGCGCGCTGTAGCCCGCTACTGGCGCGGCACAGTGCGCAACCTTACTGCCACCTTCGTCGCGTACCCAAGCAGGTGGCGCAGTTGTTTGGATTGTGGGTCGCTGAACTAGAGCGCGCGTCGAGCCAGGTTGGCGTCGCCGCGTTGCGCGGCTTTTTGGGCGATGTCAGCGAGGCTGCCTTTCGAGCCTTTCAGTGTGGCGCTGCTGCAGGCGATCTGCTTGACGAGCGAGCACAATCGTGGCTTGGCGATCTGTTGTGCGCCGAATTGCCCGGGACCACCGATTTTCTGGCGGCGCGTGGGATGACCTGGCTACTCGGCGCGCTCAACCCGAACGACGACGCAGCACGTGCCGCCATCGAGCGGGCGCGCCAACGCTTCTTTGATCGCGAATTCCAGCGCGACTGCGAGGTGATCTTGTCGACGGGAATTTGGCCCGCGGTCTAGTGGTGCAGAATCGTGCCTTGATCGCCCACCACCACGATGTCGCGATTGGTTCCCCAAATCGACTGTAGATTTTTCATCGTCGACGACGTTTGCGGTACCCAGGTCTGGCCGCCGTCGTCTGAGCGCAACAGACCGCCGCTTTGACCGACCACGTAGACGCGATCGGCGCTGGAACCCCATACCGAATGCAGCTGCACCGATCCCGGTGGGAGCGCTCCCGTGTAACTCGCGCCGCTGTTTGTGGAGTGCAGGATCACGTTCGCAGTGCCAGCCACGTAAATATCGCTACTGCTCGCCCCCCAAACGCTGAGCAGCGAGTTGAGCTGCCCGGTGTTTACCGCAGTGAAGCTCGAACCCGAATTGGCGGTGTGTAGCACCAAGCCGCTGTCCCCCACCAGGTATACATCGTTGGCTGCGCTGCCCCAAAATCCTCGCACCGCCCAAGTCTGACCGTTGGTGATGGCCGAAAAACTGCTGCCACCGTTGGTACTGCGCCGCACCACGCCGCTGGCGCCACCAATGTACACATCACTCGGTCCCGACCCCCACACTGCAAACAAGAGCGCGTTGGTACCGCTCGCCAGCGCCGACCAAGTATTACCCCCGTCGGCGGTATGAATCACTGTACCGCCATCTCCCACCGCGTAAATGTCGTTCAGCGAACTGCCCCAGACGGCGTAGAGATAGGAGCCGTTGGGGCTCGACTGGGCCGTCCACGCCTTACCTCCACTGGCAGAGTGGAGAACGAGTCCATTATTTCCAACCGCGAAGACATCACTGCCAATTCCCCACACGCCATGCAAGTCGAGCATGGTGCCGCTCGCCACCGGGACGAAGGTATCAAGGCAGCTACCCACCGAGCAATTGCGGCCGGTGCCACACACCACGCCATTGGCAACGTTTGTCCATTGCGTCACCGACATGGCGGGACTGCACCACTGGCAAGCATTGCCCGGCTTGGCAACCCCGTCCTCTACAAAAGCACCGCTGATGTAACAGCCGTGCGTGCACACTCCTGCGATGCACACCTTGCCGCCCTGGCATTGGCCCCCCTGGTTGAGGCACTGCCCACGGCAAGCTTGCAGTCCGTTGCAGTGCAACCGCACAACCACGCTTTGTGTCCCAGTCGCCCCTTCCGAGGTGGTAAAACGCGCGGTAAAAGTACGCTGCTCTTCTAATTCAAAATTGATCGAAGAGACCAAACTGATTTCAAACCACAAGAGATCGAGCGTCCAGGTGTTGGCAGTCACCGATGCGACAAAGTTTCCGTACACACTTCCGTCCGGCGCGAGTAGGCGTGCTTTCTGGATCGGCGCCGCTCCCGTGCTCGGATCGAGCGTGACAGAAAACCGGATCGATTCACTGGCGGTCAACTCGCTTGCACTAGTGGTAAAATTGGCGATTACCGGTACGATCGCCGGCGGACCATCGGGAATGCCACCACCGGACGCACCATCGCCGATGTCGGCGTCGGATCGCCCAGACGTCATTCCGGAGTCGACGCCGCTGTCAGCATTGGAAGGATGGCTGTCCGAAAATTCGAACAGTCCACATTGAGCGTTGCACACCACCACTCCGCCTAGCAGCCACAGACGCAGAGTCGCCATTTTTCGATTGTATTCGATCTTTGCACTAAAAAGAAGTCCACCGTCCACCTGTTGCGGTTGACTAAACGCCTAACGCCTTTTACTACGGCCAAGTCGGCGACGGCACCACCACCGATCGCCATTTACCCACCAGCATCAGTCGGGCAAGTAGACCCGAGCCCCCATCGCAACCGTGCGCAGCCTGGCGTTATAGGGCTGCTGCAAGCCAAGCAGAACGTTGGGGGTCACAGCACGCTCCGATCGGTGGCGCTCGATCGTGGATTTCTCATTGAAAAAAACCGACCAAAACCAGACATGCTTCACATCCTTTTTACGACCACAATACTGGACGCTGGTGCACAGAATTCGCGCTTCGTTGCAGGTTGGCAATTGCTATAGCCCCCTATAGCCCCACCATAGTCCCAGTAGATGGGGTCGTTTGTCCCCATCGTGGATCTGAGAGGTCCGCAGCCCCAGAGCCACGGTCGACGAAAATAGGCGGCATGTGGATTGCAGCGTATTGGACTTGGTGCAAATGTTGTCTGCAGTATTTCAGGCGAATTGTGGTCTGAAAGTTCACTCGTTTTCGATTGCCGATCTCGAGGCAGTACTGACCGATTTGTTCGCGCACGGAAGTCGGATCCATCCCGGCATAAGACTCGACCGAGGACATTTTATGCGCCACCTTGCGGCGCAGCTCGGCGAGCGATCACCACGCCAGCTGTTGGCATCGCCGCACCTGGCTGATTTGTTCCTGGCCTGCGCCTGCGCACATCACGACGCTGCCGCGGTGCAACTGTTTCGCGAGAAATATCTGGCTCACTTGCCAGCATGGGTGCGGCGAGTCGATGCGTCACCGGCCTTTGCAGACGAAGTTCGTCAAACTGTGATGGAGCGACTGCTGGTTGGGCCGCCACCGCGGATCGGGCAATACACCGGACGTGGCGAGCTCAGCCATTGGCTGCGGGTGGTGACGTTGCGAACCGCCTACAGATTGTCTCAGCACCAGCGTCGAAGCCGTGAAGCCGAGCGGGAGTGGAAGACCGAGATGCCGCTGCCGGCCTCTAATCCAGAGAAAAGCCGCATGCGCAGCGACTATCGCGAGCAAGTTCGCTCGGCCTTTGCGCGTGCGCAGCGGCAACTCCCGGCGCGGGCGCGACAGATCTTGCGTTTGCATTTTGTCGACGGTGTCAACCTCGATCAAATTGGAAAAGTGCACGGGGTGAATCGTTCGACGGTGTCCCGCTGGGTGGCTTCTGCGCGCACCGAGCTTTTGCAAACGATGCAAGATCAACTGCGCGCCAGTCTCAACGTCGATGCCGGCGAGCTCGACAGCATTTTCCGCCTCCTCGGCAGCCAGCTCGAAATCAGCCTCGGCACGCTGATGGAGTCGGTGGCTGGATGACCGACCGGGACGACAGCGTCGCACCTCGTGACAGCGTCGCGCCTCATGACAGCGTCGCCGCTGGCTGCCCGTCGGAGGAGCTGCTGCTCAGTTACGTGCGGGGTGCGCTCTGCCTGCAAGAGCGTGAGCGCGTGGTCGTGCACACTTCCGGCTGCGAAGCGTGCCGACGCACGGTGGCGGGGCTACTGCACTCTTCCTCGCGGTCGTCTTCGACAGGCGAGAAGAGGCGACCACCGATGCGGCGCCCGTCCGTTCGCACGCTGGAGGCCGGGGAGCGCATCGCCGATCGTTATGTGATTGTTCGTCTCATCGCGCAAGGCGGCATGGGCGTGGTCTACGAAGCCGACGACTCCCTGCTCGGCGAACCAGTCGCGCTCAAGACAATTGCCAATCTCGAAACCATCGGCGTCCGCCGGTTCAAGCGTGAAGCCCAGTTGGCTCGCCAGGTCACCCACCCGAGCGTCTGTCGGGTATTCGACGTCGGGCAGCACCAGTATCCCAGTGGCGATTCGTTCTATTTCATCAGCATGGAGCTGCTCTCCGGAGAGACGCTGCGCCACTGGCTTGTGCAACCGACTCGGCCGACCGAGAGCGCAGTGATCGGCTTGGCGCTGCAAATGGCACAAGGACTGGCGGCGGCGCATCAGGCTGGAGTCGTGCACCGAGACTTCAAATGCAGCAACGTGCTTCTCGATGAAGAACGGGCGGTGATCGCCGATTTCGGTCTGGCGCGCCACCACGCCGAGCCGAACGAGCTGACGGTCTCGGGCACGGTGCTGGGAACACCCGGCTATTTAGCGCCCGAGCAGCTCGCCGGGGAGGCAGTGACAGCGGCAACCGACGTCTACGCGTTTGGCGTGGTCTTTTTCAGAATGCTCACTGGCCTGTTCCCGAGTGAAGCGGTGGGATCGCTGCTGACGATTTCTGACCAGCTGGCCAAACACTCCGAGTGGACGCCGCTGCTTTCGCGCTGTTTGGCGCGCGCTCCAAACGATCGATTCAAAGACGCCGGCGAACTGGTGAAGGCGATGCAGACCATCGCAGCCAGCTCAGGCTCTCGTCGCGTGTTCCCGCGGCGCCAAGCCCTAAGCCGATCTATGCGATCCATGCCGGTTGTATTGGCAGGCGCGGCCGCGGTAGCGCTGACGCTGGCGGTTTGGTCACATCGACAATCGCTAGCGACCGAAATCACTCGGTTCACGCCGGTGGTTGCGGGCACCATGCCAGTGACTCCGCTGCCCACGCTCAGGCTCTTGCCACCCATGTCCAGTGTCAAACTTCCGGCGATGGTGCCGATGGTGCCAGCAACGATGAGTGTGGCGAAACGATGGCACCGACGGGAAAATGCCAACGCCGCAGTAGCTCCACAACCGAAGCGGCCACTTTCGCTGCCGCCGTCCAAACCGACGCTTTCGCGATCGCGCCATCCTTCCGACAATGGCACCGTCGACCCCTTCCCGCCGCGAGAGTAGTCGAGCGCGGCCGCGCGGCCGCAAAAGAATGACCTACAAAACATTTTGACGATGTTAACAAGTAACACAGCCGATTCCAGGATCATATCCCAGGATCATAATAGAGCACCTCATTGGTCACCGAATCGACCACCAGTCGGAAGCCTACAATCCCGTTCGGACAGGTGGAGTCGGCCATTTCGAAGCCCGGCCAATAGTTGGCGGGATCGACCGTCAATGTCGCCGCCTGTAAGATGTGCCAGTTCGAATCTGGATTTCTTGGAGATGTTTCCCACAATATTTTCATTCACCTCCCAACCTAATAGACCCAGACACTGGCCGCTGTTGCACGAAATTCGAGCGCCTGAAAGCAATGCAACCGGCCAAGTCGGCGACGGCACCACCACCGACCAACACTCGCCCACCAGCATCACGCTTCAGAATTCGATAGCCGCGAAGACTCGTCGATTTGACAAAACCGTTGCTCGCCGGCCAGGTCAAGCCGCCGCCGAGTACACGATTGATCAGAGCAGCATTTGAACGAGCGCCTGCGTGGGATCGGCCAGGCTTTGCCAGGGTACCGCTGTAATACGTCGATCGATCGCCAAAGGACGTACGCAACGGCAGACGATAAACCCTTTTTTCGCATTGGGATACTCATCGAGAAAAACTTGTAGGTGTCTCGCATCGGCTGCGACCGGTCGCTCTGACCATTTGACTTCGATCGGAACGTACCGCCCTTGGTGTGCCACCACCCAGTCCACTTCCGGTCCTTCTGGATCCCGCCAAAAATGCAATTTGGCGCTCGGAGCGTGCGAGCGACACAAACGAATCAATTCGAGCCCAATCATTTGCTCGAACAGCTCTCCTAAACGCTCTCTTCCCAAGCGATCACCCTCGCCGGCTGCCAAGCGACGCACACCCATGTCAAAAAGAAGATACCGGCTGCTTTTGGTGAGTTTCTTGCGAGTCGCCGATCGCGTGATCGGTTCGACACGTTCCGCCACCAAGCAGTCGACCAGAAGCTCATAGTAGGATTGCACGGTTGGTGAACTGACTCCAACATCGGACGCGATGCGACTAAAATTACTGATCTTGCCCGATTCAAGACCCGCCAGTTCAAGAAAGCGCTCAAATGGAGCTATTCGCTTGACCAGCGCCTCTTGGCGCACCTCTTCCTCGAGATAGGTTTCGACATACGATCGAAGATCTTGCTCGCGGTTGGGTGCCACACGTTCGGTGCGAATCGCGGGCAGAGATCCGTCGATCAGCGCTTCCAGCAGGGTGCGTGGCAAGTTCTCTTCCAAGGTAAGCGGATCGAGTCGCAGACTCACCACGCGCCCCGGCAGAAGATTGATATTGC
>JAHFDU010000397.1 GCA_023248835.1 Myxococcales bacterium
GGAAGCATGTGTGGGATGGCCTATCTTTCGCGCATGCGCCGGTTTGTAGTTCACGCTTGGCTGACGGTGCTGTTGATGGCCAGTGCCGGCTGCTCGCCCTGCGACCATGAGCGTCACTACAGCGGCACGATCGACGCTAGTGTGGTTGGTGACGAAAGCGCAGTGCAGAGCATTTGCCAGGCGTTTTGCCGTCAAGTGGCGGGACGCGACCAGCCGCGAATCACCAGCTGTAGCTTGAGTCCGAACGACGCCGGTGGAAGTGGTGTTGAGTGCACTGGTGTGGTTACTGACCACGGAAACTGCATCTAAACTTGCGCCAAGGAGACAGATTGAAACGCAACGCTCTTGCCGCTTTTCTTCAACGCGTTGCGCTCCTTGCGGCACTTTTCGCAGTTGCAGGGTGTCCTTGCCGAACTCATCACTATGTCGGTCGCGTCGATGCCAGCGTACAAGGCGATGATGCCGCGATTGCGATCGCTTGCCGTGCGCTCTGCCCGTCGGAGGTTACAGGCGGTAACATCAATGAGACCTGCACTCTTACACCGCTTGGCGATGGCGGAGCCAGCATGATCGAATGCGGTTCTGTTTACTGCCCAGAGTAATATTATTTGGAGACATCTACGTCGATACGTTCCGCTCGGATGCGCCCTTCGCCAGAACGAACTTCGTAATTGAAGTGGCGCAGGAAACCGAGGCCGAGTAGACCGTTGATTCCATAGCGCTCAGGAAGGTCGAGTGCGTTGACCCGGAAATCGGTGAACTCGAAGCCGAGAGCGCGAAAGCGTGCCACCCGAATCAGGTAACCAGACTCTTTGCCGACAACAGAGCGTGTCACTGTGATGGCTTCGCCTTGTCGAGCGGTGTATCCAATATCATCGAGAACGTCAGGCGCTATGATCGTTTCCGCCGATCCGGGGCCAAAAACGAGGCGAAGGTCCTGCTGACGATCGCGCGGCCCCCATACAACGCCGAGCAAGAATATGAGGGCGGCGCCAGGGTCAAAGCGGGTGACCGTCAAGGCTGCAAAGCCGAGGGCACCAGCGGTGTCGCGCAGCCAGTGAAATAGATTCCAGATTCCATTACGTGCTCGCGTAAAGGCCGAGTTCGTCGCAAGACTTCGCCATGGTTTATAGAATGGCCGAGAACCAACGCGGTGTTGAACTCGAAGTTATCCGCGTCGATCCATTTGGTTTCGATCAGCACCACCCACTCGTCGGGGTAGCGCTGGCAGATCTCGCTCCATGTCAGCCGCTCGGGAACTGGCAGTGCTGCCTGTAGTTCGCTCATCATCCCACCTCGTCCTATGAGCTTCGGGGAGGGTATTCATTTTCGCAACTTTCTCACTACGGGACGATAGCTGTCAGAAGCGCGGCGCTTATTGGCTGCCCAGTGAGCACAAATTGTATCGCGGTTGGCAGATGATCGCCGGTCAGTGTGGATTCAAGCTGTGCGCACGAAGTTGCGTCGAAAGTGACAGGCAGAGCCGAGGGGCCCACCCGCAGCGAGAGATTGCCTGCGGCGCAGGTACCGTCGAATACGCCGATACGAATTCCCTCTAGAATCTGGCGATCGTGATTTTCATCGTGAAATAGACTGAGGTCTAAAGAAAATTCGGTTCCTGCCGGCGCGCTGCTGGTGGAAATCAATTGCACAAACAGATGGCGCACGGACGAACCATCCGCGGGGGGATTTTCGACCACAACGTCTTCAACCTCGATGCGAGAGGTGACACCCCATTCGAAATCATGGCCCTCGACCCACATCCCCTCGCCGCCGTTCGCCAGAGGTACCAGTCCAGTCCAAAATCCAACACTAAGGCGCGGAACCGGCGCGATGTCGACCTCTCGCGTGTTCTTTACTTGGGTTCTGCATCCAATGGCGAATAGCCCGACGATGAAGACCATAAGACAATTTTTCATTTGTTCCCTCCACGGCGATGCAATGCACATCCTGTGCCAGCATCGATCCACTTGGGCGGCCGTTCAAGTCGGCGGGAAAACAGAGAACCACCCTCAGAATTCTGAGACCCGCCTATCTGCACCCTCAGAAAACTGAGTGTGGTAGGTTTTCGCTGGGAAGTGGAACGAAGCGCCAAAGCGGGGATCGCGACGCTACAGCACGCGGTGCAAAGCCGCCAGGCGGTGGTGCGCCTTTCGGGTCTTGAGGGATCGTTTCTGGCGCTGGTGCTGGCCGAGGTGGCCAAGCCGCGATCGCGGGCGGAGTGGCCACTGGTGGTGGTGGTTGCCGACGAGAAGAGCGCGGTTTCACTGGTGCGCGACTTGCGTTTTTTTCTGCCCGCGCATGCGAGCGATGATCCGTTAGCTGCGGCTCGAGTGACACACTTTCCCGAAATCGAAATTTCGCCATGGGCCGACATTGCTCCCGACGGCCGCACCGCGCATGCGCGCATGGCGCTGCTGTTTCGATTGACCCAATGCCAAGGCATGGTGGGCGAAGTCTTGGTGGCGTCGACGGCGTCGCTGATGCGGCGAGTGGTGCCGCGCGCTTCGTTTGATCGGCTGGTCGACGTGTTGCAAGCCGGCCAAGCGATTGAGCGCGATCGCTTGCTGACGCTGCTGGCGCACAGCGGCTATCGGCGCATGCCGGTGGTCGAGGACGCCGGCACGTTTGCCGTGCGCGGTGGCGTCGTCGACTTGTTTGTGCCGATCTATCGTTTTCCAGTGCGGCTCGAATTTTCGGACGATTTGGTCGAGACCATTCGGCTGTTTGATCCGAGTACGCAGCGGACGCTGCGCGCCATCGACGAATTGCTGATCCATCCAGTGCGAGAGACGCTGCTCGACGACAACGATCGAGCGGCAGTGCGCGCGCGAATTTTGCACGCCGGAGATGTGGCTTCGCATCCCTCTTCCAAAACCCGATCGCTTTATGATCAGGTCGAGCGGCGCGAAGATTTTTTTGGTATCGAAACGCTGACCCCGGCGTTTTTTGAAAAGATGGGATCGCTCTTCGACTATCTGCCGGCTTCGTCGCTGCCGGTGTTTGTCGATCCCGACGGCTGCAAACAAGCGCTTGAGCATGAGCTCGCCCAAGGAGAGATCGCCTACCAAGCTCGGCTTGAGGAGCATCGTCTCTCGTTTGCACCGAGTGATTTTTTTCTCTCGGCGGACGAGTTCGCCAAGTGGCGGTCGCGGTCGCCGCGGTTAGAAGTTCATCCGTTTGAACTTGCCAGCGATAGCCTAGACGATACCAAGAGCGAAACCGGGCGTGCGCATCTTCCTAATCCGCTCGCCCTGAGCCTGTCGAAGGGCGGATTTGCGCAAGACTCGCCCTTCGAC
>JAHFDU010000085.1 GCA_023248835.1 Myxococcales bacterium
TGCCACTTGAAATGTCATGTATCCAGCTACGTCACGTTCCCCTCTACCAGGCCTCACCGTACGGGTTGCGGGCGCCGCTGGCGGTGGAGGAGCGTTCGATGAGGAGGGTGCCGTCGGGCTGGTCTTCGAGGTAGTAGGTGGCCGTGGGGGCGTGGTTGCGCTCGAAGTAGAGGTTCACCACCACGCTCCAGCCGGCGCTGTGGCCGATGACGTGGGTGCGCGAGGCGCCGCGGTTCTCGAAGCGGGTCATCGCGCCGTGCTGGGCGACGCGGGTCTGCCAGGTCTTCTTGTACGCGTCGAGCGGGTACTGCTCCCGGTAGTGCGGCGTGGTGAACTGCTGCCACGCGTCGTCGAGCTTTCCGGCGCGCACGACCGAAAAATATCCGTCGAAGAGCGCGTCGATCTTCGCCGCGTTCTTCTTCCCGTTGCGGAGGTTGTAAACCACGGCCGTGATCGCGCCGCCGAACAGCACGAGGAAGATCAGCGCGCCCAGCGCCGGCGATCCGCTCGACTTCACCCGGAGCCTCCCGCGACCTTGCGGCTCGCCTCGAACGCGTCGAAGAACGCGGCGGCCTCCGCCTCCGGAAAGCTCGTCAGCCGCCGCAGCCCCACGAACGTTCCGCCCCTGTCGGGGAGCTTCACCTGGAACGCCTCCAGCGTTAGCGCCTTCGGGATCTTCGCCTGCCGCCAGTCGCCGCTCTCCTTCTGCTTCAGGATCTCGCGCGTGACCTGAACTTCCTCAGAAAAACGGACCATCAGAAGAGTATAAAGCGAAGTCGGAGAATCTGATGTCCGAAAAAACAGTATGAAAACCGGCGAGAGCGTTCAGTAAGGAGTTTAAGGTGGGCGCCGCCAAAATGGTGGTTGAGCAGGGTCTGCGTCAGTCACGACATGCTGCCACTCATCCGAGGCGGAGAGAGCTGGCTTGCCCGAATCGCCGTCAGCTGTTGGCTGTTGGCTGTTGGCTTCTCAGTGGTGCCAGATGTCGCTCAGATCGGTGACGAGCTGGACGCCAACCAGCGCGCTGGCGAGCGCGTAGTGAAAGGCGCGATGGCGTTTGCGAACCACCCACAGCGCGAGCGGGACGAGAATCATGCTGGCGATGAAGATGTAGCGAAGTTGGTTGCGTCGCGCCGGATACTTGTCGACCACCAGCGAAAAAGTACACGGCAGGACGAGAATCGACCACACCAAGAGATCGTAGCCGCCGCGTTGACGAAAAAGCCGCACTACGTACATCCCGGCGCCGAGTGCCAGAATCGGATACATCGGCATCAAGTACCAACCATAAACACTGCGATCATCGACCATGAATGTGAGGCAGCCGACGTAGATCACGTAAGCGAGAAAAAATTCTCGGGTTCGCTTGTCGTTCACTCCAGAGAAGATGGAAATCAGCGCAAACCAGAAGGGTGGATAGAGATATCGCCGATCGATGTACTTGTGCCAAAACACGAGATCGAAAATGCCGCCAAAATTGTTGAAGCGCAGCCGATGTGCTTGCATCACGGCGGCAAAAAGCGTCGCCGAGAAATGCCGACTGTAGGCAATCCAAAGTCCGAGTCCGAGCAACGTTGCGAGCGACCACAAAAGGGCCAAGCGGTAGTTTGGCCGGAACATCAACGCCACCAAGAAAAATAGCGAGAACCCAAGTGCTGCCACCTTAGTGAGCGGAAAAGCCACCGCAGCGATCGCGATCGGCAAGAGGTAACGCTTCTGTTGGGTTTGTTCGCAACGCAGGATGGAAAGATGAGCGACCAGATACAGGAGCAAGATGAGATTCTCTGAGATCACCAACCTTTGCTGCAGCACCGCCAGGGGAGAAATCGCGAAAATACCGAGACCGACCAACACCACCGCGGGGTCGAAGAATTCGCGCGCCAATCGCCACAGCAGCCAAAAGTTGAAAATGAAAAACAAAAGACTGCAGGCGCGCATGCTGTGCAAGCTGGCATCGTCGATGGTCTTGGCGCCCATCAGGCGCATCCAGAGGCCCATCACCACCGAAAACAGCGGTGGGTGATCGAGCCATGGGCTGACGAATTTGTAGCCGTGGCCTTTCCAGTCCGTCCACGGCACATTGCCGTAGACCGGCAGCATCGACCAGGCGCGCGGCTTGTGATCTTTCAGCAGCGTCATGCCGCTCCAGGTCCAGGCGAATTCATCCGAGGTCTCGTCCCGTCGCGGCGACTTGTCGTAGTGAAACGCACGCAGACTGAAACCGAGTGCAAAAATCAGACTCACCGCAAAGATTGGGCGGCGAAACCAGGCGAGCGGTCGAGGCGCTCCGGTTGATTCCGGTACCACCTCGGCGACGCTGTTGCGTTCAATCATCATCGTCACCGGAGTAGTCGCGCTCACTCGGGCCAGTATGTTATTGATCTGCGCTGTGAAATCAATCACAACGTCAAAGAAGGGTGCCCAGGGCAATCGCATCTTGATTCCGCTCGTCCTGAGCTTGTGCTTCGACAAGCTCAGCATAATCGGGGGACTTATGGCCGTTCATCCTAAGCCTGTCGAAGGACGCTACGCTCAGGGTGAGCGGTTTTGATGCGTAGGCAGCGCGACCAGGCGAGTCTTTATCGCTGGGTTTGGAAATGACCGATTCGGCGGCGGTGGCACTGTGGAGTTATTTCGCCCTTGCCATCGGGGTCTCGATCAAGCGCGGCTATCTGTCTGAGTCTGCGCTCGAATTTGCGGTTGCCGGTTTTCTATTGCTTTGGTTCGCGGTGCTGCGCGCCTATCGTCCACGTTCGTCGTCGCCAGACAAGGAACGGCACTACGAGCTTCTCTACGCTGGTCTACTCGGTCTTGCGTTTTTCCAGTGGCGCACCGACCCGGCCTGGCATCCGGTCGCCCCGCCTTATGTTGAGCCCTGCCAGCAACTGGGTGCGCTCGGTGTAGTCGGTGTGCTCTTGCACGCGCTGTTGCCCGATCGCTTTCGCCGTGTCGGCCTGTGGGTGGTGATGATTGCTGCGCTGGTCGTTTGGGGATTGGGCGTGCATTACGACCCTCATCCGCAAATCGATCTGTGGCAGCTGCAGCAGGGCGCCAGCGACCATCTTTTGCACGGACGCAATCCCTACTCACACGCCATCTCCAACAGTTCACAGGGTGGCATGTTCGGTTACCGAATCGACCATTACGACTATTTACCGCTCAATCTTCTGCTCGGTCTGCCTGCGTATCTTCTCGGCCGTGACTACCGCTACAGCCTGGTCGCTTGCATGTTCATCATTGTCGTGGTGATTCGCGTCGTCGGCCGGCGTCTTCAGGTCGCGCCGCGTGCGGTCGACCTGATTACGATGGCGTTCTTGCTGCATCCCATGCACGGCTTCTGCATGATCCAAGGTTGGGCCGAGCCGATGCTGCTTGGTGCGGTGGCGCTGTTTGTTTACTTCTCGGTGCGCGCCCCTGGCGGCGTCGGGCAAAGTGTTGCGCTGTTCGCGGTGCCGATGATGAAGCCCTATTTTATGGCGCCGATGCTGGCCTTCGTGCCGACGCTGCGCCCGCGCTGGCGCTCGTTGCTAGTAGCGACGCTGGCGGCAGCAGCAACGGTGGTGCCGTTTTTGATTTGGAATTTTCGCGCTACCGTGGAGTACGGCCTGTTGTTCACGCTGCAGAAAATTCCATTTCGCGCCGATTCGCTTTCGATTCCGGCCTGGCTCAACCAGCAGTACCACTGGCAGTGCGGCAAGACGCCAGCGCTGGTGGCGCAGCTCGCCACTGGCGCCATCTGTTTTCTTCTCTTGCGTCGCCGTGGACTGGCTGGTTTCCTGTTGCTCTCGGCGACTTCGCTCTACGCCTCCTTTCTCGCCGGCTCGCAAGCTTTCACCAACTACTATTTTTTCGTCGGTGGACTCTTGATTCTGTCAGCGCTGGTGTTGGCGGCGCCGCCAGACGAACCCGCTCATGCAGAGCGAAGCGCGAAGCGCGGAGTCGAAGCACGTCCTTCGACAGGCTCAGGACGAGCGGACACAATTGACAACTAACCGCCGCTGAGCGCCTGAACGATCTGGATCTCGTCGGTGGCGGCGATCGGGTGGCTGGGCTCTCGTATCAGCTCGCCGTTGACAAAGAAGCGAATGTGCGGACGAAAGCAATTTTGCTCGTCTATGATGCGAAAGCGCAGGCCGGGATATTGACGATCGAGATCGGTCACCAGCGCATCGAGCGTCGAGCCGTAGGCGGAGACCTGCAGCGCGGGTCGCTGCAATCTGTCTGGCTGGCGCACAATGAACATTTATTTCATCATTGCGCAGTTGCTTGCGATGGTGCGCCCTACACCTGCTGGTGCGTGTCGCCAAAACGCACGGCTTAATCGACAACGATTTTGTTCGCCCTCGCTTTTTTTCGTCCAAACTCGCCCGCCCAAACGTTTCCTTGGAAGAAACACAGGATGAAGGATAGACAGGTTTGGAAACTTGGGCTGAACTCGTGCCTGCAGTGACGAGACAAGAAGATTGGCTTACGCAGTTTCACGAGGGCAGACGGGCGGTGCTCGAGGCGCTCTATCGCGATCACTTTGAGACAGTCGATCGTGCGGTCGGGCGAGCGCTGCGTGGCGCCGATCGGGAGACGGTGGTGCACGAGGTGTTTTTTCGCCTGCTCAGCCGGGCCGAACTGCGCGAAAATTTTCAAGGGGGATCACTCGAGGCGTGGCTGAGAACACTTGCGCGCAACCAGGCCCTCGACTACCTCCGTCGACGTGAGCGCGAGCGGCCCTCGGGGCTGGTTGAGTTTGCCGATCACGCGGTCGAGGGGGCGGCGGAGGCGGAGGAGCGTCGCCTGCTCATTAAGCAGTTCTGTCACGAGCTACCGAGCAAATGGCGGCCGGTGTTTGAAGCGCGCTTTGTCGATCAGCTGCCGCAGCGGGAGGCGGCGCAGAAGCTCGGCATGCGCCGCACCACGCTGGCCTACCAGGAGCTTTGCATTCGGCGGCTGCTGGTGCGCTTTGCGCGCAAAACGGAGGAGAGAGCGTGAGTGGGTGCGGCAATAGGAAGTGGGTGGATGCTCACTTCAGCGGAAGGATTGCAGCGAGCGATGAGCTGGCGCTGCGTCAGCATCTGCCGAGCTGCGCGGACTGTCGTCGCTACTATGATCTCCGGCTTACCCTCGCGTCCATCGATCCGTGGGCGCTGGGTGCGGTCGAGCGCATTGGCCGCGGGCTCGGTGTCAAGCCGCGTCGAAATTGGCTTCCGCTGCCCGCGCTGGCGCTGGCGACCGCCTGCGTTGCGGTTTTTTTGTGGATCCGACCCGCTTCGCACACCCTTGAGCCGCAGCCGCGCGGCGCCGCGACTTGCGAGCTGACGATCTATCGGGTTCATGCCGGCAGTGCGGAGCCGTCGCCGACGGTGATGGCGCCGACCGACGAGCTGGCTTTCTCTTACCGCAATGGCTGTCAAAAAAAGCGGCTGCTGGTGTTCGCAATCGACGAGGCGCAGCACATTTTCTGGTACCATCCAGGCTGGGTGAACGAGAGCGAAAATCCGACCGCGATTGGGATTGCCTCTGATGGCTCGCCACATGAGCTCACGGCAGCGGTCAGGCAGCCGCTCGAAGCGGGTGCACTAAAAATTCGCGCAGTGTTTTCGAACGAGGAGCTGTCGGTGCGGCAGGCCGAGGAGATCATTCGTGCGGGGAAGCCGTTTGCCGAGGCGGCCACTTCAGAGCGTGTGGTGGAGGTAAGAGGCAAATGAGGTGGCTGTCTGTTTTTGCCGTGATGGCGCTGGCGCGGCCGGCGGTTGCCGAGGAGCGCGCGCTGTTTGCGCTCATTGTGGGGGTCAATCGCGGCGTCGATCCCGATCTGGCGCCGCTTCATTATGCTGACGATGACGCTGCGGAGTATCAGGCGGTGTTCCGACAGCTTGGCGCGCGCACCTATTTGCTCTCGCGGCTCGATGACAACACGCGTCGGCTCCATCCGCAGGCGGTGGCAGAGGCGCTCGACCCGACCGAAGCGCAGTGGCGCCAAACGCTGGCGCAGCTCGAGAGCGATGTGGCGCGCGCACGCGCGCAGCATGTCGCCACCACGTTCTACTTTGTTTACGCGGGTCACGGCCATGTCCAGGGGGGCGAAGGCTATGTGGCGCTCGAAGATGGACGGCTCACCGGGCGGCGCCTCGAGGCGATGGTAGCGCAGAGCGGGGCTGACGAGACCCATCTGATTGTTGACGCCTGCTACTCCTTCTATCTCGCCTTTGGTCGCGGCCCTGGCGGCGTGCGGCGGCCGCTCGAGCGTTTTTCCGGCCTGCACGAGACCTTCAAAGATGAACGCGTCGGGCTGCTGTTTTCGACCTCGTCGGCGCGCGAAAGCCACGAGTGGGAGGCCTACCAATCGGGCGTGTTCAGCCACGAAGTGCGTTCGGGGCTGCGCGGCGCCGCCGATGCCGATGGCGATGGCCTGGTGAGCTATCGCGAAATGGCCGCTTTTGTCGAGCGCGCCAATGCCGCGGTTCCGAACGAGCGCTTCCGGCCCGATGTCTACGCGCGGCCGCCGCGCAAAGCAGGATTTCTCGTCGATTTACGCGCACCGCTTGGCGGCCGCCGCCTTGAACTGCATGGCGAAGCGGGCCATTTCTTGCTCGAAGATCATCGCGGCGTCAGGCTTGCCGACTTTCACAATGCCAGCGGCCAACCCTTCCACCTGCTGCTGCCCGTCGAAGGCACCCTCTATCTGCGGCGCCTGGCTGACGATCGCGAGTTTGCCCTGCCAGCGCAAAACAGCGCGAACGAGCTCGCTGCGCTCGAGAGCGCACCGGCGCGCACCTCGATACGGGGCGCGGCGCACGAATCGTTTGGCGCGCTCTTTTTAGAGCCGTTTGGCGCGGCGTCGGTGGCAAAATTCGCATTTCCGGCGGTCGATCTGCACAAGCTCGAGGCGCCCTTTCGCTCCGCCGAGGCCCATCGCCAGCGCAAGATCGCCGCCTACAGCCTGTTTGGCAGCGGCGCCGGCCTGGCTATCACCGGCATGAGCCTTTCGCTTGCCGGCTATTCGCTGCAGGGATCGATCGGCCTCGACACACCGCAAGCCACCGTGGCGGCGCGCAACAGCCGCATCGATGCGCTCAATGCGACCGCGCTCGCGATGTATGCCACCGCGAGCGCTAGCGGCCTGACGGCGGCGCTTCTCCTCTTGCTCCCGCACCAAAACAGCAATTGGACTGCCTCGATTGGGCCAAATCAGGTTCAATTTCTATTTCATTTCTAATTTCGATCTGTATTATTCGTCCAAAAAGGGGCCGCCGGACGTTTCAAAAGTATCCGGAGGAAATTTATGCAAAATCTGAGTGTTGCTTGCCTGGCAGTGTTCTCTTTTCTGATCGGCTGTGTCGGTGGGATACCGCTCGAGAACCGGCCCTGTCCGTGCACCGCCGGTTGGGTCTGCTGCGACGCCAACATCTGCGTTCGTGAGGAGAGTCTGTGTGCCACGCTAGGCGCGGCGGCGGAAGCGCTGGCCATTACGCCTGAGGAAGTGACGCTTAGCAGCGAGCACAGCCAAACATTTAGCGCCAATCGGCCCGCCACCTGGGCGATCGTGGAGGAGGGGGCCGGCGAGGTCAGCGCCGAGGGGGAATTTGTCGCGCCCGAAAAGCCCGGAACCTACCATCTGATTGCTACCGGAAAGAACGGCCAGCGCGCCACTGCGACCATCACGGTCAAAGAGCGCATCCTCGAACTGCTCGCTGGCAGCATCGGTGGGCCCGGAACGCTTGACGGCACCGCTCTCGAGGCACGTTTCTTTTCGATGGAGAATTTTGCGGTCGATCGGGACGGAAAGTTTCTCTACATCGCTGACCAAAATCGGCTGCGCAGGGTGGACCTTTCGAGCAACGAAGTCTCGACGGTCGCGGTGCTTGCGAGTCCGATCAGGAATTTCGCCCTCGATAGTGCCCAGTATGCCTATGTTTTGGTACATCCAAGTGTCGAGCTCGCCGGGCTACAGCGCATCGATTTGGCGACCGGTCAACTTGATCCCGTGTCTACCGATCCGATTCCAGGAGCTGGGTTCGAAGTTGTTGTCGAGAGCGACGATCGGTTGCTGCTGACAAGTCAAGAGTCCGGACAGACCGTTCTGCGCAAGATTTCGCTGGCCGACGGAAGCGTGCGCGTCGCCGCGACCTACTCGGATCTCTTCTTTGAACTCACCTCCGATCAAAACGGACGCCTGTTCGCGATTCGGGGCTACGGCGCAGAAGGAGAGGTGGTCGAACTTCTCGATGATGGAACGTTCACCCGATTTCCTATGGCGGGCATTGGCCTGGCGAGCGCATTGGCCGTTTTCGACAACCACCTGTTCGTCCATCGGCAAGATTCTCCAAGGTTTGAGCGCGTCGCCATCTCGAACGGGGAGTTCATGTGCGACGGCACGTTTTATCTGGACGACGCCTTTGCCGGTACGAACCGCTCGATCGCGCGACGATTTGCCATCGATTTCAGCGGGCGGTTCCTCACCAAAAACGATCTTGGAATTAGACGCACTGCCTTGGCTCTCCCCCCCAGCGGTGGCTGCGCGAATTTGCAGGTCCAGCCAGCCGGCAATCTTCTCGTAGGGAATATGCCGCTGTACACCGGTTTCACCGATGGCCGAGAGGGTTTCGCTCGATTTCGCGAGAGCGGAATCACCGCGCTTCTCCAGGGTAAAGAGGGCCTGTTGTACATCGGCGACGAAAGCAACTGGTCGCTTCGCACGCTCGATCTATCGAGCCACGCTGTTTCAACTTTGGTGACCATTCCGTCGCAGGACATTGGCAAGAATTGGCACACGATTGTGGGCCTAATCAATCCAGCCGATCCGCTTCTGCTCTTCTGGGACGGCGCCAGTCCTTACCCTTCGCTAACGACCCTGGGCGCGCAGCAGCAGTGGTCGGTGCCAGCGGGGGCCTACGCGCCTATTTCGATCCTATACAGGCGCTACGGGGCGGCTGTGAGCGACGGCGCTCAAGTAATTTATTTCAGTGACGACGGAGGCAATCGCATTCGAGCCTACGATCGCACTTCCGGCGAAGCCACCACGCTGCTTACGGTGGGCGACGGCCCGCACGGTCAGACCTGGGAGCTCTTTCAGACGGGCCTGGCCTATGAGCCGGGAGCTCTGTTCTTTTCCAACCAATATCTTCAGACGATTCAAAAGCGCGATCTTGCGACAGGTGCCATCACCCTGGTGGCCGGATCGGAGCGTCAGCTTGGCTACGAAAATGGCGTGGGCGCCGACGCACGCTTCTCGTTTCCATTTATCCTCGGCCAAGATCGGCGCTACCTGTACATCCAAGAGCATGATGGCGTCGCCAGCCAGAGGCCCACACTTCGCCGCGTCAACAAACGGACCGGTGAAGTCTCTCCCTTCCTCGGCACCGATGGTCAGATCGGCGTTCGCTTGGGCTCGCGTCCCACGCTCAGCCAACCCAGCGCCCTCGCTGTCACCGCGCAGGGGGATCTGGTGATTGCCGACGAAGCGGCGCTGCTTCTTTATCACTGAGCGATGGAGTGGGCCATTCTCACCGGTAATTACACGTCCAATTCGTATTCTTCGTCCAACATTGCCCTACCGGCCGTTTTATAAGTGGAGGGAAACTTATGAAGACTATCGTTTTTTCGGTTTTTTCTTTTTTCTTTTTTTTCACATTCGGCTGTGTCAACCGCCTGCCGCTCGAGAATCGCCCCTGCCCGTGCACCGCCGGTTGGCAGTGCTGCGACAACATGAACATCTGCGTTAGCGCAGGCGAGAGCTGCCCAACTCCCTTCGGCGCTTCGGAACTCTCGATCGATCCGGCGAGTGCCACCGTCGCAACCGAGCGCGAGCAGAAATTCTCGGCCAGCGCAGAGGTAACCTGGAGCGTGCTCGAACCGAATGGTGGCACCATTTCCGAAGCGGGCACCTATACGGCCCCGGAGGCACCAGGCACCTACCACGTTGTTGCAACCGTTCGGGGGTTGGCGCCAGTGAATGCCGCTGTCACGGTGCGACCGCTGCGCGTCGATCTGGTGGCGGGTGCGCTCGGTGGGCCGGGCTCTCTTGATGGAGTGGGAGCGGATGTCCGCTTTTCCGATATCCGCGACCTCACTGCAGATGGCGAGGGAAATCTCTACGTAATCGACGGGTACACGATCCGCAAAGTGGTGCTGGCGACGGGTGCTGTTTCGAGCGTCGCGGGTTTTCCTGACTGGGTGCCCTCCCGGGACGGCATCGGCAATCAGGCCCGCTTTCTGAACGCAGCGCGCATCGTCTACTATCAGGGCGCGCTCTATGTTTCCGATCGCAGCGCCATCCGCAGAGTGGACATTGCAAATGGTGAGGTGACCACTTTCGCTGGCTCGCTGAGCGAATCTTGGGACTCGGGGCGAGACACTGACAGCACTGCTCGATTCAGCAATGTTGTTGGTTTGGCGCTCGACGGCGCAGGAGCTCTTTTTGCAAGTGACCAGTACACCTGCACCATTCGCAAGATCGATCTCGCGACCGGGCAGGTGATGGCGGTGGTCGGATCGTCAAAAATCTGCGCCGCCCCGATGGCGGGAGTGAAATCGGGCGGCACCTTAGCAACGGCCCGACTGCAGTGGCCAACCGATTTACAGTATCTAAAATGCGATGCCTATTGCAGGAGTGTTACTCCGCGCTTCGGTGCGGAGATGCTTTTTGTTCTCGATTGGAGTGGTCTGTTGGAGATCGACCTGGCTACAGGCGCAGTGAGCTACAACCGCGAAAATTCTCCAACCTACTCACTCGAGCGCCTCTTTGCCGATGGGTCGGTTGCGGCCAACGGTGGCAAGCTGCTTTTGAGCTATCTCTCTTCGGGAAGGCTACACTTGCCGGCGGCGAGTGGCGATTTTAGGGCATTGTTCCGCTTTGCAGGGGGCGAGCCGATCACCAGCGACGGTCTCACTCTTCGGCGTGGTGCGATCTTTGCCGGTGCCAATGCGCAGCTGGGCTCGGTCAACGGGGGGATCTCAGTTGCCCGCCTGTCCCGTCCGTCGCAAGTGTTTGCCGAAGCGCCCGACCGGCTCCTGGTGTTCGACAACAGCGGTGGACGCAGGTTCGATCTCGCTAGCGGCATGGTGAACCAGGTCTTCACAAGCTCCGAGCTCCATGCGGAGGCGTACGATGGCCATGGCAGGGTCTACGCACATTCCACCAGCCACTATGCCGATGTGGTCAGTTTTGATCTCAACAGTGGCCTTACCACCAGCGTCGCCGCCAAGCATGAAGTCAATGGAATGGCGGTGCAGGACTATTCCGCCGCCGATGGGCTGGGCCATCTCTTTCAACTTGTCACAGACATCCCTGAGCCGAATCCAATCACACTCGGGGTCGATCACATTCGCAAAATCGATCTGACGAGCGGTGAGGACGCGATTATTTTTACCGCACCCGCCATTCTCGGCTTCACGGTCGACTCGTCGGGCAGCTGCTGGCTGCTCTCTTCTGACGTAAATTACAAAGACTATCGTGTTGCGTCCGGCCACCTGAGCGTTGTCAAAATTGATCCTCTTGCAGGCACCACGGAAGTGACCGGCGGCTGGAATTGGCCCGGTGCGAGGGACGGTGGCAGCGGCGAGGCCGCCTTCGGTGTCGGTGACCAGCTACGCCTCAGCGTTGCCAGCGATGAACGCGGCCATTTCTACGTTGCAGATGTCGACAATCACGCGCTCAGGCGCATCGATCTGGCGACAGGTCAGGTCAAGACGGTGCTCGGCAGCCGCGAGCGCTGGGGCGTACGGCTCGGTGATCGGGAGCTGGCCAGCCTGAATCACCCGCGCGGCCTGTCCATTCTTTCAAACGGCGATGTGCTTCTCACCGATCGGATGGAAAACGCGATTTTGATCGTACATTAATTTTTTCGTCGACGGTGATGGCCGGCTGTCTTGGCACAGTATTGGGGATGATATCGGGTGTTACCGGGTGAGCGCGCTGTACGGCAACAGCGTCAATCTATATGCGGTGGCGTATCTTGGCAGCAACCGCGGCAGTGTGTTGCGATACGACGGAGTAGGGTGGAACATCGAATCGATTCCGATGGGAACGCCCGCGCTCGAGGCGATATGGGTGGCTGCCAGTGGCGAGGTGTTTGCGGTCGGCAGCTCCGGTACCGTGATCACTGGTCCCTAATGGCTTGAATCGCTCGAATCGGACTTGACACTCAGAGACGACACGTTTACGTTCCCGCCACGTTTCGTCTTGCAAAAGGAGATCGGATGTCGGTGAAGTTGCGGTTGTCTCGAGCGGGTGCAAAAAAAGCGCCATTTTATCGAGTGGTAGTGACCGATTCGCGCAACCCGCGCGACGGCAAATTTATTGAACACGTCGGCGTGTACGATCCGAATCGTGAGCCGGTGGAAGTTCGCTTTGACATGGAGCGGGTCGAGCACTGGCTGAAAGTCGGTGCCACCCCTTCTGAGACGGTAGCGCAGCTGCTCGAGCTCATCAGGCAGACTGAAGCCGCCGCCAAGGCCTAACCT
>JAHFDU010000086.1 GCA_023248835.1 Myxococcales bacterium
TCAACCGGCAGTGCCACCGGTGATCAGATCCATTGGGGCGAATTGCGCTTCGTCATGGGCGGCGCCACTGCGACAGTGGGCTCGGGATCGGCGACCGGCCTTTTGCGCAATCTCGACAAGAAAGATCAAGAGGGCTTGAACCACACCCCGGTGCATTTTGAGACGTTTCCACTCGGTGACAGCTCCGGCACCCAACTCACCTCGGGTTGCGGCTACAAATTTGCCGACAGCGAGCAGTCGATCAAAAGCGACCGCGCCTACGAGCCACACATTTCCGAGGGCATCGACGCCGTCGCACGCAACGAATTTCTTTGTTCGAGTTCGAACATGGGCGGCGGTCAGCTGCTGACCCAGCCACAGAGCGCGTTCATCCACGCCATCGGTCTGTTGCCAGCCGACTATGCCTTGATGGCTGGCACCTCGACCGCGCTCATCTGGTCGCCGCGCTCCAACGTTCGTCTCTACGGCGACACCGCGCAAGTGACCACCGCAGCGCGCTTGGGCGTTCTTATCGCGCTCGGCACCGACTGGACGCCGTCAGGTTCGATGAACCTATTGCGCGAACTTCATTGCGTCGATTCGCTCAACCAGAATTACTACGACAAGTTTTTTAGCGACGCCGACCTCTGGCTGATGGCTACCTACAACGGCGCCATCGCTACCGCCAGCGACGACGCGATTGGTTCGCTTCAGCCAAAACTGCTCGGCGACATCTCCATTTTCGACGGCAGCAAGCGAAAGGATCACCGCGCCATTGTGAGCGCCGAGCCGGCCGATGTGGTGCTGGTGATGCGAGCGGGCAAAGTGCTCTACGCCGACGCTGACATCTCCTCGGCGATGCAACTTTCCGGTTGTGACACGCTCGATGTCTGTGGCGTTGCCAAAGCGGTCTGTTTGCAAAGTGAGGTGGGTAAGAACTACGGCGACCTGCAAACCAGCGCCAAAGCCTATCCGGCTTTTTTCTGCGGCGTGCCCGACAATGAGCCAAGCTGTCTGCCAAGCCGACCAGCAGCGGTCAATAGTTCTACGATTTACACCGGAATGCCGGCGAGTGACGACCTCGACGGCGACGGCATCGTTGATGCGATGGACAACTGTCCGCGCGTTTTCAATCCGATTCGTCCTGTCGATAGCGGCAAGCAGGCCGACAGCGACGGTGACGGTGTCGGCGACGCCTGCGACGTCTGCCCGCTCACTGCCAACTCTTCGACTTGCAAAACGGTCGACCCGAACGATATTGACAGCGACGGAATTTCAACCGCGATGGACAATTGCCCGACCGTAGCCAATTCGGACCAATCCGATCGAGACATGGACGGCAAGGGCGACGCCTGTGACGCTTGCCCGGGCGCGGCGAATCCCGGCAGCGCCGGCTGCCCCACCAAGATCTACGATATCAAACGCGGCATGGTCACGGCTGGCACCGAGGTCAGCGTCAGCCACGTGCTGGTCACGGGGGTCGGCAAGAGCGGATTCTTTGTCCAGCTCAAGCCAGGCGACGCCGACTACGACAGCCTGCTCGGCGCCGCCTACTCGGGAATTTTTGTCTACCAGTCGAAGCCGACGGTGCACGTCGGCAATCGGGTGTCGATTGCGCTGGCGACCCTCGACAACTATTACAGCCAGTGGCAGCTCAAGGCGACGACGGTGAACGTCGACTCGAACGGCGTTGAAGCGTTGCCCGACGCGATCGTCGTCGACCCGGCACGGGTGAAAACTGGCGGCGCCGATGCTGCCGCCTATGAGTCGGTGCTGGTGCGCGTTGCCAGTGTGACGGTGACCGACAACATGCCAGCGCTCGGGACTGGCGACAAAGCGCCCTCAAACGAGTTTGTTGTCTCCGGCGGCCTGCGTGTCAACGATCTCTTGTATTTGATATCGCCGCTGCCGAGCGTGAACGCGACCTATCAGTCGCTTTCCGGCGTACTCGAGTTTCGCTACGGCGACTCCAAACTCGAGCCGCGCACTGCCTCGGATTTTGTTCCTTAGAACGCGACGTGCGCGCAGATATCGACGCGCATCACTGCGTCCTGTTGAAACTGCTTTTTGTAAGCGTCGCGAATCTCGTCGAGCTTCTTACTCACTGATGGGTCTCGATGGTGCAGCACAATCAAGATCTTCGACGGTTCACGCACGATTCCGTCCGATCCTTTCCATTCACCCTCGCTCGTCACCACCGAAAATCCCTCACTGAAGCGCGGCGCGATCTCGCGGTCGACAAACTGCTGCCATTCCTCGTCACTGACCAGCGGGCACTGCGCAGCGCCAGCAGGACGCGGCTTGCAGCGCCCGAACAGGAGATCGGTTCGAACCCAGCCCGCGCAGCCAGCCAGCAGAAGGAAAAAGGCCCACCGAAAAATTGACATGCCCTATAGTAGCAGTCGCTTGCGCATCGACGAAAAAAGTGGCGAGTGCTTGGTGTTCTCTTTCAAGGAGGGCATGCTCGCTGCGATCGCCCACGATTTGAAACTTCTCGTTGGTCGTTTCCGCATCGAGGTGGAGGGCGACCGCATAGAAGCGCATTTCGATGCGCGGTCGCTGCGTGTGGTGTGTGCGATGAAATACGACATAGAGGCGCCGGACGCACTCGGCGAGCCGGAGCGTGGCGAAATCGAGCGCAACCTTCAGCGCGATGTGCTTAAGACCGATCGCTATCCCGAGATGGTCTTGCGCGGCGTGGTATCGGCGACAGGGAATGGACATCAAGTGAGCGGCACGCTTTCACTACACGGTCGCGAAAAACCGATCGTGGTGCAGTCGCGCGTCGAAGCCAAAGTGGAAATCGCCGAAGTCACATTGCACCAGCCCGATTTTGGCATTCGCCCCTTCACCGCCATGCTCGGCACGCTCAAGATTCGCCCGGATGTGTTGGTGCGCATCACTGTGCCGGCGGCGAAACGAACCTAACCTAAAATCGCGTCGGCCACGCACAGTCCGTCGAGCGCAGCCGAAACAATACCGCCGGCGTAGCCTGCACCCTCGGCAGCTGGAAACAGTTTGGCGTGCGACGTCGACATCAAGGCCTGGTTGCGCAGGATGCGCAGCGGCGAACTCGAGCGCGTCTCGACCCCGACAAACTGCGCTGAAGGCAATGCAAATCCGTGCATGCGCCTGTCAAATTGACTGAGCGCGACGCTGAGCGCATTGCCGACAAACGCCGGCAGGGCGCCGCGAACATCGCCGGGACACACCGACGGGCGATAACTCGATCGCTCGATTTTTTCACTCGGGCGGCCAGCGACAAAATCGTCGAGCCGCTGCGCCGCCGCAACGAACGCGCCGCCGCCGAGTGCGAATGCGCGGCGCTCGAGCGCGCGCTGAAACTCGACTCCTGAGAGCGGTCCGTCGCCGTGCAAACCAAGGTAGTCGCGCGGCTCGACGGTGACGACCAGCGCGGCATTGGCAAAGGGAGAATCGCGCCGCGACAGACTCATGCCATTGGTGCAGAGCGCCTCCGACTCGGTGGCAGAATTGACCACCCAGCCGCCGGGACACATGCAGAAGCTATAGACCCCGCGCTTGCCACCACCCCCCTCTACCGTCGCTGTCAGTTGATAAAACGCTGCCGGCAGACGCGGATGGGCACAGGCGGCGCCGTACTGAATTCGATCGATGAGCGGTTGCGGATGTTCGATGCGCGCTCCCACTGCAAACGCTTTGGGTTCGAGGGCGACTCCGCGCGCGTGCAGCTTTTCGTAGAGTCGACGAGCAGAGTGGCCGATCGCCAGCACCACCGCGTCGCCTGCAAGCTCACGTCCGGCCTGGGTGCGCACCCCCGTCACTGCGCCATCTTTCACCATCAAATCGACGACCGCATCGTCCCAAATATAATCGACGCCGCGCTGTTCGAGCACCGCACGCTGCGTAGCCAGAATTTTTGGCAATCGGTTCGAGCCGATATGGGGGCGCGAATCGATCAAGATGTCGGGATCCGCGCCATGCAGCGTGAGCGTCTGCAAGACGGTGCGAACGCCCATCCGATCTTTGCTACGCGTGTACAGTTTGCCGTCGGAAAATGTGCCTGCTCCGCCCTCGCCGAAACAGTAGTTCGAAGTCGTGCTCAGTTCGCCGCGCTGAGTCAGCGCCGCCAAGTCGTGCCGACGCGGCTGCACCGCTTTGCCTTGCTCGACCATCACCACCCGCGCTCCGGCTTCGGACAATCGATCGGCGGCAAAAGTGCCGGCCGGCCCGCTGCCGACGACGATGACTTTCAACCCAGTAGATGCCCGCCGCGGCGGCGGCAAGCGCTCCTCCGCCACAATTTCATCTTCACGTACCAGCGCAACTTCGACGTGGAACCCGATCGGGTGGCCCTTGCGCGCATCAAGCGAGCGACGCAGCACTGTCACTCGAATCGACGGCAAGTCGACCGCAAGTTTTCGCAGCGCGCGCGCGATTGCGTCTGGCTCGCTCTCGTCGAGCGGCACAAACAGACTGTGACGAATCAATTTTCACATCCTGTCCTCGGCAACGTTGACCGCTCGAGCGCGTAGCGTTAGCCTGGAATATACATGAGTACGCCGAGGATCGAAGCGCCACCTGAAAATGGTGCCGATCGCACGCCGCCAGAACGCGAATTGCGGCGCCACCAACGCTGGTCGATGCCGCTGCATTGCTGGATCTCGAGCGGCGACCACACCGTCTACTTGCGAGTTTATGACCTGTCACGCGGCGGGCTGAGCGTGCGCGCCCCACTGCCATTTTTGCGCGCTCGACGAGTGGATGTTCGGGTTGAGCTCACCTCCGGCAAAGTGGTCAGCACCCGAGCCGAGGTGGTGTGGAAACGGCGCACCGAAAGTGGCCCCAGTTTCGGGGTCAAGTTCACCACCTTTCGCCAAGGCAAACAGGCGCTGTTTGCAGCGCTCAAGAGGTAGGGCTGGAGCGTCTGCTAAAGACAGCCGCAGCCAGCGAATCGGGCGCCGCGCTGTTTCCCGCTTTATTGCAAGACCAAACTCCCAACCAGCTATCGAGCGCCATCGCTCGCCTTTTCATCGGCGGCGACTTGAGCACTGCGACCCCGCGCGCACTGTGGAATCTACTGTGGGTGGCAGGCGAACTGCAACGCAGCGTCGATATCTTCCACGCGCGCGCATTGTTTTCTGCCATCGCTGAGCTCTATAAGCGCCAGTTTGCGACACTGGCGCACAGTCATGAAGAGTTCGGCGAAGTGGCCACCATGGGGTTGCGTTTTGTGCTGCTCGAATCGGCGCCCCAGCTCGAGCTTTGTGAGCTACCGCTGATCCTGACGACGCTCGAGCAGCTGGCGGCACTTCCCAATCGCTTTTGTCGCGACGGTGTCCGCTGTGCGCTCGAGGGTCTGCGCGACCGGGCACCGCTCGAAAGTCGCGACCCAATCAATCGGCTGCTTCAAAATTTGAAAGTCAGCCCTAGCCGTCCGTAGATCTGCGCGTCGGTGGCTGGCAGTCCTGGCGAATAGCGACTGGAGAGCGAGGCGCGCGGCCCAACCGGATCGCCCTCGAAAAGCAGAAACAGCGTCGCACGTTCGTGCACTGCGATCTCGAGCACCGCTTGCAGCATCAAGCGTGCGCTGACAAAACGGGTGCGCGGATCCTGGCCCACTTTCACCATCATGCCCGGCGGCGGCGGCAGGCCATCGCTCGGCGTTCGCATGCCATCGTTGGCCTTGCAAGCAATCGTTTCGCTGTTCGCCAGCGGTCCATGGCCGGGAGCTGCAGCCGGGGTCGCGTTGCTGTCATCAAACTTGATTTGATCAACGGCCGGACAATTGCGTTCGGTGTAGGCCTGAACGTAAGGATGCATGGTAAAGCGCACCAAATCGCCAAACAGCAACGTCACTGGCAGTCCCCATTCGAAGGTAAAATCATTGCGCTCGGTTGGGCCACCGCCGCCGCCGAGGTAAATATCGGTAGCGACCGCGACCGGACCAAATTTCAGAAACTGCAACTTGGCGTGCGCGCCACCGTCGGTGAAATAGCCGGTGGTGCGAACCTCGACGCCAACGTCAAAACCAACCCGCCGAGTGCGCACCGCACCAAGGGTGAGACGAAATTGGCCAAATGGAATGTAGCCGCCGCCGATGTCTGCGGTGAAATGCTGCGGATCGATCGTCAGCGCCGAGAACGACGACATGGCGCGACGATCAAACGGCACCGCTGGCTCATGCGCAGGCGGCTCGCGCACCGGTTCGCGTGCAGGCTCGCGCGCGGGTTCACGCGGGGGCTCGCGCACCGGCGGTGGTGGTGGCGGATGCGTCGTTACTGCAAGTGCAACCAGGTCGGCCGACAGCACTTTGCGATCTCCTGAAGCGACACGAATGACTTGGCGCGCATCCTCGTAGCCCGAGTGTTTGATTTCGACGACGTGCTCGCCCGGCGCGACGTCTTCGAGCTGGAGCGGCGTGCGTCCGACCGATTTTCCGTCGACAAAAACCGTCGACGCGGCAACGTTAGAACTCACTTTCAGTGCAGCGCCCGCGCTGGTCGCAGGCGGAAGGACGGCAGCGCCCAGCTGCGCTTCGAGCTTGATGGTTTCGCCGCCGCTGACGTGCACGTTTTTTTTCCAACTCTTGCCCTGCTTTTTCACCTCGATCAAATGATCGCCTGGCACCACATCGCTGAGCAGCGCCGGCGTGGCATCGCGCTGTGTACCGTCGAGAAACACCTCGGCGCCGGAAACGTCGGCACTGACCAGCAAGGTGCCGTGCAGCGCCGCTTCGGTAAATTGCACCACGATTTTGGCAGTGGCGCCCTCTGAAACACCGACGTTTTGGCGAAAATCGCCAACGCCTGCCTTGTGCGCCTCCACCGTATGCGCGCCCACCGCCACCCGAATGTCTCCCGGCACTGTGCCTACCGAGATGCCGTCGACCAATAGCTCGGCACCAGTTGAGCGTCCCTGCGCATCGGCCACCACCGTAATCACCGAAAAACGGGTTTGCTTGTCGAGCGTAAATAAGAAACGTTCCGACTGGGTAATTTCGAGCGAGCGCTCCACGGTTTGGTGACCAGCAAGCTCCAGCGTCAGAACGTGCGTCCCCTTCGACAGCTTCAGCGTCACCGGGGTGCGGCCGCGGCTGCCACCTAAGCGCCCATCGACGTATACGGTTGCTCCACTCGGCTGCGATTCGATCTGAACGTGCTGCAGGCTTTCGCGACCGGACGCCGCAGCGCTCAGTAGGAGTGTGCCAATGATCACAATGCGAGCAGCCACAACGATCAGCGTAATCAAGCCAGCCGAAAAATCAATTTCGCAAGATGTTCACACCCCCGTTCCGCTCGCCCTGAGCTTGTCGAAGGGCGGATGCCGGTTGTTTGCGCCCTTCGACTTCGCTCCGCTTCGCTCAGGGTGCACGGACATGACGCGTAAACTACTACCAATTGCTCACTGTGAATGCAAAAGGCGTCGCAGCGGCGTAGGCATAAGTGTCGCTCGGCAGATCATTGCGCAAGAGTTTGGCGCGCACGATCTTGAGCGAGACTTGTCGATTGCGAAACGTCTTCCACGCATCGATCATGCTGCGATTGGCAGTGGCCGGTGGCGTCCACTCCTGTAGCGAAGTGATCACGCGATAAAACACCGCGCCGCTAATAGAAAACTGCAAATCGTAAAGGTCGCCGGATACCACTGGCAGATGCAAAATTGAGAGACCACCAAGATTCCACTGCGGGCAATCGGCCGGAACATCGCCGCCGGAATCGCCGGCTTCGTCGGGATCTTGGTTCCAGTGAAAAATCGGTTTGTCAGAGAATGCAAACGTCGATCCGATTGGCGGCGCAGTCACTTGCGGCGCCAACGTGCTCGACTCCATCACTTTTTTTGCCAGCTCTTGATCATCGAATAGCAACCAGTGCTCGTCGGTGGCACAACCCACATATTCATCGGGCTCACGACTCGGCGCGTTGCCGCCGCAGGCGGTCAATAAAGTAGCAAGAACGAGGGTTCGCATGAATCCTCCCTAAAGAATATCGTACGCAATCATCAAGGTGGTTTGCGGTCCTACGCGCTGCACTCCGTGCAGCCCTTGCACGACGGGAACACCGACAGAGAGTCGAAACTGCAAATTGGTCGAGCGCAGCGGACTCACGATCACGCCAGGTGAAAAATCGACCAACGCGCCGCCAGTATTGGGTGCAGCATGACGGTTGGGTAGCGAATCGGATTCGGCCCAGCGAAACTCAAACCCTATAGGCATCGCCAACCACCAAACCGGATGAAGTTGCACGGTGGCGGTCGCTCCCAGTGTCGAACCAAAACGATAACCGAAAGGACCGGGCGTGGTCTGCCGATAGCTCGCTGAGAAAAACAGCGCCATCGGATCACCGTAGTACCCATAGGCGGCGCCGAAAAATGGATCCCACGATCCAGAGCCCGGTTGATCATCGTCGGGCACCGGGTAGCCGCGTGCGTCGGAGATGCGAGGACCAGTGGGAAACTTCAGTCCGCCGCTCAACCACAACAGGTGGTGCGCTGAAAAACGGCGATCACGATAGACGACGGCGCGCATTGACAGTTCGAGATCGGACAAGCCACTGACCAACTGCGACGGCCCACCGGCGTGCGGCAACAGCCAACTCGACGACCAAGGCAGTAGCGCAGCAAACGCAAACCGAGTATGCGGCGCCCACAGCAGCGTCAAGCTCGAGCGCAGCGACAAGACTTTTTGGCCGCTCGAGTCGCCGCTGTCGAGTGACGTAAGGCGCCCCTCCAGCGCAACCCGCAGGCGATTGACATAGGGCTGCTCGACGCCCAGCGCCGTCAGCGACTGATCGCCGCAGCCACAAGCCGCACACGCCCACGCACCTACATCCGACAACAACAAGACCACTATCGACAGCGCGCGCACTTCAGCCCCCGTCGCTGCCGCCGTCGCCACTCGACGGCATGGCTTCAGGAACGTCGCAATAGTCTCCGCTCGAGTCGTCGGGCGTTGCCTTGCACACATAGCCCTCGCTCACACGGCAGTCGGCGGCCCGACTTGCCTGCGCGCAAATCTTGTGGCACTCGCCCGGTTTGCTTACGCCGGCGCCGGCACAGACTGAACCGCTTGGACAATCTGGATTGGTTTTGCAGGCGGCTTTGCAGTAGCCGTTTGGATGATCGCTGTCGCAAAAATACTTAGGAAACGCGCCGCAGACCGAGGCACTTGGAGAATCGGCGACGCAGGCGCTGCCGATCGGCTTGGAATTTGAATCCGTACATGCAGCGCAAAGCAGCGCAACAATGAAATAGCGTTTCATTTGTTCCTCCAGGCGCGCACCATCGGCGCGCTAGGTGTTTTCCAGTTTTTGATTTGTGGAAAACAACGATTACGGAGGAGGACGATCGGGAGCCACTTGCCGGCCCGGACTAGAAAGGGGAGCACGATGTGCAAAGCGACGCTTGCGCCAATTCAGCTCGACCGCGTCGCTGCGCCCGGCGGGAAGAGCCACCACCACCAGCTGACCAACCTCGCCGTCGTCGCTGCAGCGGCTTGATTTTGCAAACCTTGCGTCTTTTGCGGAAGACCGTTCAGCTTTGGTCAACGCTGGACAAGCGCGGCAGTGACACACGCGCAACATCGAATGGTCACCACAACAGCAATGCACGCGCGGCTCGTGACTGGCAGCAAGCGCTCCCGTAGTCTCGACCAGGAGCAGCAGGATCAGCAGCGATGCGGTGAACGATCGAACCACAGGCTTTCTTATCGCCTCCGACATGCGAACGCAACCAGCAGTTACCTTCAGCGCGGCGCTGTGCTACAAGGCTTGGTTCTTTTTGAAAATGGAAGTGCTTCCTAGGCTGGTGCCGGGCTCGGTCTTCAAAACCGATGGGGCTGCGTTCCGCGTAGCTCGGCGGGTTCGATCCCCGTGCGCTTCCGCTGTTAAGTTTCCGTACTCACTCGACTCCCATCTCTGTCGCTGCTCTCGTTGCCACGCCGTTGCCACGCTGCAGTGAAACCGCCGACGTGTTCGCCGGCGTAGCGTGGCCCCTCGGCATGGCAAACCGCAGTCCCACCTTCGACGTCGTGCGCCAAGGGCTTCGCCGTATCTGGAATCATCGACTGGTCGACATCCTGTCGGAGCTACCCGACGGGCGACGGGCGATCAACTATCATCAGTTTCACGCCACCGCTGCCACCAACCACCGCATCGAGCGACTCGGCCACTCCAACGCTGCGCGTTAACCACTGGCTCACTTATCGGATTGGCGAAATACCGACACCATGCAATTTTTCATAGTGCATCTTGACCGCCGTCCAGGCGATGCGGTGTATCGCCTCCCGTTCCGCGCCGCCACCGCAGCCCAAAGCATGGTTGAAAGTTTCGCGATAAACATCTTGGGCGTGTGTCGGCAGGGCTCTTCTTATGTCGTCGGGTAGATCGAGATTGCTGGCGTAGGCCATCGAGTCCTCCACGTTCGATAAATGTAGGCACCGGTAGACAAAGGGAAGCCCGTAGGTTCTTTTTTCTGAAAAAAAATGACCGCTTGGCGGCTTATCGCGACTTGCGCGCCAGGGCGACCAAATTCGGCGCCATGGCACCGATGCTGCCACCGCGCAGGAGACGCTCGGGATACGAAAGATAATAGGCGACCGATCGTCCGAGGTGGCGCTTCCAGTCGAGTAGCCATGGCGACGGATATTGATAGTAATGGCCAACATGGTGCTGCCAGCTCGGCACCTGAATCGGCAGACCAAACGTCATGTGCACCACTTCAAATCCACCCGCGTGCAGCATTTTGCGCAACGTCTCGTCGGTGTAGTGCACCACGTGTTCGTAAGAGTCCCACAACCCGGCCGAGGGCTTCTTGCCCATGAGCTGAATCGCTTGTTGCTTGAACAGGTTCCAGCGCGCGTTGGGGACTTTGACGTAGAGCAGCCCCTTCTCCGAGAGAAAACGACGCGCTTCGGCCAAAAACGGCCGCGGCTTGGAGATGTGCTCAAAGACATCGCTCAGCGCAACCACATCAAACGAACGCTCTTCGTTTTCCGGCAACTCGTTCAAGAAGCAGCTAAATACCTCGAGACCAAATTTTTCTTTTCCGAGCTTGCTCAGCGTCGGTGACGGCTCAACGCCACACACCTGCCAGCGGCGCTTGCGGGCGTGACGCAGCAGCATGCCCATGTTGCAGCCGACGTCGAGAAAGCGGCCTGTCGGCTGGAAGCGCTCGATCAGGTCGAGCTCTTCAAGGTAGCTCGGGTCACGATGGTGCGGCGCCTTGCCGTCAAAAATCAGCCGCGCCTCGTCGTAATATTTATCTGCCGCGCCCCAGTAGATCTCTTCTGGCGACTCGATGCGCGGCGAAACATAGATGAGTTCGCACTGCACACAGCGCACGATACCAATCGCGCCATGCTCTTCGTAAATCTTGTGGTGGCGCGTTTCGCCGCAGAGCGGACACGGCACCTGAATCACCTCACCGGCCGCGTATACCTGCTTCTGTTTTCCGGCGCGAACGTAGTCGCTGTTCTCTTGAATGAGCATGGGCGAACGTTACTGCAAGGCCCAAAATTCGCAACTGCGTGCTACTCGAAAAACTTCCGCAACGAACGGCGCTTGGCGAAGAATTGGACAAGAGGTGGATCGTCCCATGGGATGTCGCTGCCGGTCTTGGCGTGGCGCCGCAGCTCGGCTACAGCGAGCTCGTCCCCCTCCTCGATCGCGCGCTGAAGCTCCTGTGGAAACATCGGGTAGATGTCGTCGCTCGGCGGCATCGGCGGCGAACGCACAGTCGTGTCGCCTTGAAAAAGTTCGCGCAGCCCCTCGGCGAAATCGACGCCACCGAGCGGCGCCATGTGAATGCCCGGCACCGGACGGGCATTGAATTCGAGAACCGCCAATTTCCCATCGCGCTCATCGCAAATCCAATCGATCGCGCAAAAACCAGAGAACTCGGTCAGTCGACCAACGGCCTCGACCAAATCGGCGGCGTCGTCGGGCGCAACAAATTGACGCGCTGCCGAGGGACCAAAGGGCCCGGGCCAGGTGCGCGTCTTGTACGCCGACACCCACGACTTGGGCCGCCCGCGATCGTACAGAACAATGGTGTGGCCCAGTTTTCCGTCGACAAAACGTTGCGCCACCACCAGCTGCTTGCCGCCAAGTTCGCGATGGGCCGGGGCCAACTCCTCCATCGAGCGGGCCAGGCGAACACCCAAACCGCTGAAGGAGAACGAGGCTTTGAGCATCAGCGGAAAACCGATTTGTCGCGCGGCGGGCTCGAGATCTTGAACATCGCGACAATCGGCTGAAGGCGGTACGCGTAGTCCCGCGGCCACGGCTGCGGCGACGAACGCGCTCTTCGAAGCCAGCCACTGCGCGCGATCGGGTGAAGTCGGCAGTACTCGCTGCACCCAATCCTCAGTAGAGCGCGCGGCCAACGCCGCTAACAACGGATCGTCGCACAGGATGACCCAGTCGTAGACATGCGCCGCTAGATGGGCCTCGAACTCGACGAGATACTGTTTGAGCTCAC
>JAHFDU010000398.1 GCA_023248835.1 Myxococcales bacterium
ACCAATGGTCCATGGCGCGCCGCCTCACGCACCCACTCAAGACCTGCACGATCGATCTCAAAGCCGTCGAAGATCTTTCTCCACACCACACTCAAGAGCAGGTGCAAAACATCGAACATCAGCGGACTCGGATCGGCGGCGATGTTTTCGAGCTCCCGTCGCGCCCGAGTTTCAAGCCTGGCCATCGGCGTTTTTTCGGTCGCCGCGATCTGACGCGCAGTCTCAATCAATCGACGACTGCGCAACACTTCCTGCCGCAACTGGTAGCTGCCCTTGCGCACCGGCCCGACGACGACGCGAACCTCGGACTCGAGCCGCCCGCCGACTTGCCAGCGCAACCGACGCGCCAAACGATTTCGATCCTGTTTCTCTGCCTGTTCGCTCGCCATAAAGTCATGGATTTCAAGCGGCTCGGCACCCAGCACGCGACTCTGGCGAAAGAACCGCAAGAAGGCCCACAGCGCTCGAACCCGTCCCGGGGCTTCCTCATCGCCAAACACCCAATCGATCAGACTTCGTTCCGACTGCGCCGAGCGCACCGCCGATGATCCCCAGAGCAGCGCCAACGGCACCAGCGTGATCGAACGCGCGCTCTTCTCGGCAAGCGCCAGCAGCGCCTCGAAATAGGGCTGGCGAAAATCGGCGGACTCGCGGTCAAGCAGCGCTCGGGGATGACGGAGAAACAACAGTGCGCTCTGCCCGTCTTCGACCAATTCGCTGAACTGCGTCGACGGCGACACCGATCGCCGGCCGGTCCACAGCCATGCCCACAAGCGCGACAGCTGCAAAAGCGGCAACAGCCCAATGCCGTTGCAAAATTGAGCGCGAGGCAAATCGAACCGCCAGCACATGTAAGTCAAATAGAAGTAGTCGACAAGACTGAGCGTACGGCAGACGTAAACGATGCAGCCACGCTGCGCCGCACGTCGAATGCGATCAATCACTTCAATCGGGATGCTGATCGGATCAAAGAAACGAGCAAAGAACCAGCGCAACAGCCGTCCTGGCTGTTCGATCATCGCGCTTAGATGCGCTGCTCTGCGAGGCGAAGCGGCAATCCTTTCTAGCATTGGCCGGCAGTTTATCACGCTCGCGTGTGCCGACATTCACCGATTCTTCCGACTGGACAGCGCTCTTCGCGCCTCTTCGCGTTTGAGTTCGCTAAAAAGGACATGCACGCCGAGAAGAAAATTTTGTTCGAGGCGCTTGCGATCACCAATGGCATGGCTCATTTCATCGCGAAAACGCTCCACCAGAATTTCAAACGAAAGCGGATGATGCTGGTGCAGCTCCTCCGTCGCGGCCAGATCGCCGGCATTGGCGCGCATGAGTTTGCTGAGCACCAAGTCGTTCGCTTCCGGTACGTACAATGCAAGATGGCGCAGCGCTGGCAAGACTCGCTCGAGGCGGCTTTCGAATTCGTACGGCAGATCAGCCACCGGAGTCGGCTCGATGGGAATGTTCAACCCGGTTTTCTTTCGAGCGGCTGCAATTGCTTCGCCAAGGCCGTCGAGATTGGTGAGAGTATCGATGTCCTGGGTGGCAGTGCGAACGCCGTACCCGAGAGCCGCGGCACCGCCGCCGATCATCACCATGACCGAGCGTTGGCGCAGTTCAGCGTCAACAGCAACGAGAAAGCGTTCGAGTTCTGCGGGCCTAAACCGTCGTACGGCGCTAGGCGGCACGGTTTACCTTTTCGAACAGCGACCGGAAATCGTCAAATTCCAGATTGAGGCGGAAACCCCACCGACGCGCCACGGACGGACTGCGATCGGGTCGCATCTTGGCCTCGAGCGCGGCCGCGCGGCCGTAAAAGAATGGTTGGTGGGTGTAAACCCGTCGGTCACGAAGCGTTCGCGCCCAGGTCGCCAAACGACGATCGCCACTGAGTTGCGCGGTGAGATCCAGAAAAAACCCAACCCCGGCTCTTTCCGAGTGCTCCCGCGCCAGTGCCGTCAGTCGTTCGATGTTGATGCGACTACTCTGCCGATAAAACGCCACTGGCAGCGAACGCGCGACCGCCGGATCACGGTGAGCCAAGGAAACCCCGGCGACCAAAGTTTTCTCTATCGAGCCGCGCACTTTCGGTGTGTTGCCCACAATCACCGGCGCGCCAAGTGCAGACAGGCGAGCCCGGATCGCTACCTCGGTCCGCCCGTATCGGGCAGGCCCCTTGGCGCAGATGAGCGCGCGTAGCTGGCGCCGTAAAGAATGGCGCTCGTTTGCAGAAAAGAGGACGACTCCGCTACAGCGCTTGGCCACCGCAAGATCGAGACGACGCATGGCTTGGAGTTCGCGGTAAGCGCTGGCAAAGCCGACACCGGCACGTTCAGCTAGATCCGACGCAGATCCCGACCTGCCCTCTGACCAGAGCAACAACAGCATGCGACGACGCGCCTTTGAAGTGACCAAAAAATCGAGCATGAATTCATGATATCCATTATATGGATAAATACAAGACCTTGGTTAAGACTTCAACGGTTGATTTACTTCCCAAAAAGTCGCGCCTGCCCGGTGCAGTCTAGCGGAATGCGTCTTTTCCTATTCCTCGTACCGGCGCCACAGTGGCGACGTGGCGGCTGGCGCATTGATCCGGTGTTGAGAGGGGTTGGTCGTCAAGTTCTTGCCTCAAGCGGTGTTTTCAGCTGCCGATAGCTCTTGAGTAGTCCTATGGTTGCGCGTTGGCTTAGCTGCTTTGTCTTGCTTGCTGTACAGGGATGTACTCGCGGCACCTACGTTGCGTTGACGCTGGATCCTGGCAGCACCACCGAGGCGGTGACCGCCATCGAACTTGACCTCACGCTTGGCAGTCAAACCGCAACCCAAATTTTGCAAGAGCCCGATGGTCGACCGATTGCACTGCCGACCACCGCGATGCTGCAACTTCAGCATGTCAAGGCGGGCACGCTTTCAGTGGTGGCGATTGCGAAGAACGCGGCCGGCAACGAAGTTGGGCGCTCCACTGGATCGGTGGAGATTCGGCCGGGCGGCGACTGCCCGCATGCAGCTTACTCTTGGTCCTAACAGCGAAGTCGATGCCGGCTTGTCGCTCGACGGTGGCGTGGTGCTGCCGCCGCCGGCGGTGATCCAACCCAAGTGGATCGCCGGTCGTGGTGGCGCAAACGGTGAGCATCACGTTTATCGGCGATGCGAATAACCTCAGCGCGGCGCTGTCGGCGACAGCGGCGAGTGCAAATAGTGTTACCGCCAATGGTACTACCACTTCTACCCTCACCGTCACCGTCAAGGATGCCAACTCGAACGTGGTCCCGAA
>JAHFDU010000087.1 GCA_023248835.1 Myxococcales bacterium
GTGGAATAGCAGCCGTTTCTTTTTTCTCCTTCAGACTTTTTCAGTCATGGCAGAAACTGCGTCCAGCACCATGTTCGACAAGCTCGAGAGCGTCGAAAAACGCTTCTTGGATCTCGACGTCATGCTGGCCGATCCGGCGATCATCGGGCGGCGTTCTGAATTTCAGAAGCTGGCCAAAGAGCACGCCGATATTTCCGATTTGGTAGGTACTTATCGCAAGTATCGCGAAGTGGCGCGTGCGCTCGACGACAATAAGCCGCTGCTCGAAGAGAAAGATGCCGAACTGCGAACCATGGCGCGGGAAGAGCAGGCGCGGCTTTCGACCGAGCAGCAGCAACTTTCGGAGCGATTGCATTTTTTGTTGTTGCCCAAGGATCCGAACGACGACAAAAACATCGTGCTCGAGATTCGCGGCGGCACCGGCGGCGAAGAGGCAGCACTATTTGCGGCGGATCTTTTCCGCATGTACGCGCGTTACGCAGAGCGCCACCGCTGGAAGCTGGAGATCCTGTCGCAGTCGGACGCTTCAGCGGGCGGGTTGAAAGAACTGATCGCGCTCATCTCAGCGCCGGGGGGAAAAGTCTATTCGCAGCTGAAATATGAATCGGGCGTTCACCGAGTTCAGCGCGTGCCAGCGACCGAGCAGCAGGGACGGATCCACACTTCAGCAGCGACGGTGGTGGTGCTGCCCGAAGTCGAAGAGGTCGACGTCAAGATCGAAGAAAAAGATCTGGAGATCAAAGTTTCGCGCTCGGGCGGTCCCGGCGGTCAGTCGGTCAACACCACCGATTCCGCTGTCCAAATCTTGCACGTGCCGACAGGAATTCAGGTGCGCTGCCAGGATGAAAAATCGCAGCACAAGAACAAAGACAAGGCGCTCAAGATTTTGCGCTCGAAGATTTATGAGATTGAACGCGAGAAACAAGAGGCCGCCGAACGCGAGGCGCGTCGATCGCAGGTGAAATCGGGCGACCGCTCCGACAAAATTCGCACCTACAATTTTCCGCAGGATCGATTGACCGACCACCGCATCGGGTTGACAAAGCACAACCTCAAGGGGATTTTAGACGGCGAACTCGATGACATTATCGACGCGCTGCGCACGCACTACCAAGCCGAAGCCCTACAGGGCTAGCCTCCCTTGTTCAAAATAGACGAAGACAGATCGTATGCGCGGCTGTTCTTTGTGCTGGCTGCCGCATTTGCGCTGGTCACTGCGTGGGCCGTCTATGAGGAGGGCTGGGGACGGCGCGAATACAAAAAGGTGCAAAAAGATTTCTTTCGACTCGAGCGCGACATCGCGGCCAAGAATCTTTCTCGCGCCTGCTTTGGCGCTGGGGGCGACGACATCACGCGTTTGCGAATGGAGAACCTCGTCACCCATTGTACCGCGCTGGGGCCTGCCCATCAGAACCTGACGAAAGAGCGCGACGCATTGCGGGTCAGTGGCGGACAGCGCGCGGCTGCAGCCGAACAGGTCGTGCGAGAAAAAGCGGCTGCCGCGACTGAAGCTGAACAAGAACTGTCGCTCTGCAGATCGTGCTACGAGGAAGCCTATTACGAGTGGACGCAGGCAAAACACCAGGGCCAGCGCGATCTCGCTAAACGCCAAGCTGTGCTCGACACGCTGCAGAAGCAACTCGATGAGTTGCGAGCGGTTGCCAACCGCACGGCCGCCTCGTTGCAAGAGGCGACGCAGTGGGCGACGGAGTTGACCGCCAGAGGCGACGAACTCACTCGCCAGCTGGAGCAAAAAGAAGCGCCGATCAAAGAGGCGCTGCACAGCTACTTGGCTTTGAGCACGACGCAGGAGAACGAAGTTGTGCAGCGAAATTTGCCAGAACTCGGCCGTGTCGATCGTTGCGAAACCTGTCATATGGCCGCGGCACGGCCCGGTTTTGAGACGGTGGTGTCGGTGGCGTTTCGCTCGCATCCCTATCGTCGCACATTGTTCGCGCTGCATCCGGTGGAAAAATTTGGCTGTACTACGTGTCATGGCGGGCAGGGCGAAGCGACGACGCAGTTTTTTGCGCATGCGCCGCCGGGGCCGCGCAACCTCGACAAACATTTCTTTGCCGACTCGATGCTGCACGGGCCGGAGGTGGAATCCAATTGCCTCAAGTGCCACAGCGCCGAGACTGAGTTGCGCTCGGAGTTGCGGTGCGAATCCGATGCCGAGTGCACGCAGCCGGGACAGGAGAGTGAGCTGAGATGCCGAGTTCCGCGGCTGCCGATGGCGCCGCTTGATCCGGCGACGAATTTGTTGTCCTTGTCGGTGGCGAGCGACGCAGTCAAATATTGTGTCGCCGAGGATGGTCAGGCAACGAAGGTTGATCTGGCGCCGCATCTTTCACGTGGGCGCAAGATCATCGACGAGGCGGGCTGCACCGGTTGCCACGCCATCGCCGGCTTTGCGGCGCACAAGGACGGCCCTGACTTGCGTCGCCTCGCGAGCAAGTTCTCGACCGCTGAAAATCGTCGATGGCTCGAGGCGTGGATTCGAGCGCCGCATACGCTGCATGCGCGGGGACGAATGCCGAATTTTTTCCCGACTTCTCGCGCGCAAGCCGGCGAAGAGTCGAGCGCGATGGCGGCGTTTCTTGTCGCCCAATCCACTCCACTGGCGCTTCGAAGATTGCCAGGCGGTAGCAGTCAGGAACACGGCCGGGCACGGGTGACGGAGCTCGGCTGTATCAGTTGTCACGAACTGCCGAGCGGCGAAAAGATCACACGAGTAAACCGCGGTTCTCATTTTGATCACGCCCCCGATCTCAGCGACATCGGATCGAAGACCACCGTCGAGTGGATTTATGGTTGGCTCAAAGATCCCAAAGCCTACGCACCCGGAACGAAGATGCCGAGTTTTCGTCTTTCCGATCAAGAGGCACTCGACGTCGCAGCCTACCTAGCAAATTCTGTAAGCGTTCACGCCCCACAGCCCGTGCATCCTGAGCGGAGCGCAGCGAAGTCGAAGGGCAATACAATCGAAGACTGCCCTTCGACAAGCTCAGGGCGAGCGGAGCGTGAACGGTTAGCAAATTCGAAACGTGCGATGTCACCGACGGTGCGGATGACGGGGACGGTGGCGCAGGGCAAATGGCTGGTCGAGCATTATGGCTGTCATGGCTGTCACGAAATCAACGGGTTCGAAACGCGGCCGCCGATTGGCGTCGACCTGTCCGATTTCGGCGCCAAAGACGTTACCCGACTCGATTTTGGCGACGCCATCGTCGACCCACAAAAACAGTCTTGGGAGGTGTGGACCGAGAACAAATTGCGTCACCCGCGCCTGTTTGCTTACGACCGCGCGCCATTGCGCATGCCGGAGTATGAGTTTTCGGAGGAGGAAATTGCCGACGTCAAGATTGTGCTCAAAGGCCTACGCGGGCGATCCCACGACGCCGAAGTCAAAGGGCATGAACTGTCCGCAACCGATCTTGCGCGCGAGCAAGGCCGAGACAAGTTGCGCGCCTACAATTGTGCCGGTTGTCACACTGTCGACAGCCATGGCGGCGAAGTTCGATCGGCCGAAATCTACAGTCGCAGCCGCAATCCGGAAATTCCGCCCCCTGCGCTCTACAGCGAAGGAGCCAAGACGCAGCCGAACTGGCTGTTTCATTTCTTGAAGGCGCCGTCTGAAATTCGCCCCAGTCTGAAAGTGCGCATGCCGACCTTTGGATTTTCCGATGTCGAAGCGACGCAGTTGGTGGCGATGTTCTCGGCGCTTGACGGAGCGACCTATCCCTATTTCGACAATCCGCCTTATCCTCTCAGCCAAGTCGAGCGCGCCGAGGCGGCGACTGCTTTTCAAATCGCGGAGTGTGTGCGCTGCCATCCTCAGTCTGGCGCGCCATCACCAGTCGGGGCGCCGGCCCTGTTGCATTTGAGCCAAAGACTGCGTGGTGACTGGCTGCTGAAATGGCTCGAGAATCCTGCCGCGCTCAATCCCAGTACGACGATGCCGAGTTTTTTTTCCGACGGCGGCGCAATGTTCGCAGCTGCGGCGAAAAATGATCGCAACCATCCCGACGCTGAGCATCTCGGCAGTCTGTCGGTCGAACAGGTGGTCGAGCGCTTGCGAAATTGGTTGATGACCCAGTAGAAAGCCGCTCATGCTGAGCGGAGCGCAAGTCGAGATTGTCCTTCGACAGGCTCAGGACGAGCGGGAGTTAGTCACCGTTTAGGGGGTATGCATAGAATGTTGACTGGTCAAGTTTTCAGTTCTCGACGAGAAACGCGATGAACGTTGTTGATCGCCATCCGAAACTCGCGCGGTTAGCGCGCGGCGGGGGGGGTGAGGCTGAGCCGGACCTTAATGGTCCGAGTGCGAAGCCGAACCGGCGGGCTTTGCCCGACGAGGGGGTTCGGCCCGAGCCGGCGCGAATGCGCCGAGAGCGAGGGCGAACGGGAACGTCCCCTGTGAGCGGTTTCCGGACTTACTTGCCTCGTGAGCGAGTGCCGATAGCCGCGCGCAGCATTTTGGACGGCAATTCGTGCCCGACCAGTGCGGCCATCTTGATCGAGCAATCGATAATCGCTTCGAGAACGACGCCGGTTTCGATGCCCATTCCGTGCAGCATGTAGAGCAAATCTTCGGTGGCAAGATTGCCTGCAGCCCCCGGCGCATAGGGGCAGCCGCCCAGTCCGCCGATGGCGCTGTCGACGGTGGCGATGCCGAGTTCAAGTCCAGCGAACACGTTGGCCAGTGCGGTGCCACGGGTGTCGTGAAAATGCATCGCCAACGCTTCCAAAGGCGCAACCTTGAGCACGCGCTCGAGTAGATCTTTGACTTGCAGCGGAGTGGCGACTCCGATGGTATCTCCGAGCGAAATTTGATAAACGCCGCGACGCAAGAGCTCCTCTGTGAGCGCCACCACTTTTTGCGGATCGACTTTGCCCTCGTAAGGACAGCCGTAGACTGTCGAGACGTAGGCACGCACACGCACGCCTTGCTCGCTTGCTGGCGTGACCACCTCTTCGAAAGCCGCCAGAGTCTCGGTGATTGTTTTGTTTACATTTTTTTTGTTGTGAGTTTCAGAGGCTGACAAAAAGACCGCGACTTCACGCATGCCAGCCGCTAGCGCGCGTTCAAGGCCTTGGCGGTTGGGCACCAAGCAGGAGTAGGTTACCCCCGGGACGCGATCGATTTTGGACGCGACCTCTTCGGCGTCAGCCAGCTGCGGAATCCATTTGGGATTGACGAAACTGGTCACCTCAATCGCATCGAGACCGGAGCGAGAGAGCAGATTTAATACCGCGATTTTTTCTGCCGCTGGCAGCAGCCGCGACTCGTTTTGCAAACCGTCGCGCGGTCCGACTTCGTAAATACGTACCCGTGATGGCACGCGATTAGACATGAATTCCGTCTTTAATTTTATTCCTAAACTGCAAGTTTCACCAGCAGCTCGTCGGTGAGCTCGTGCAGGGTGCTGATCACAACATCGGCGGCGTCCTGCGGCTGATTGGCGAAATTGCCGGCACGCACCGCCACGCAACGCATGCCGGCAGAGCGAGCCGCAGCGATCCCGGCAGTCGAATCCTCAATCACCAAACACTCTTTCGGCGCCAACTGAAGGCGAGTTGCGGCCTGCAGATAGCCCCCTGGATGAGGTTTCCCACGCGTGACGTCCTCGGCGGAAATAAACCAAGGAAAACAGTCCTTGATCTGCAGCGCACGAATCGAAAACTCGATCTCCTCGCGACTCGAGCCAGAGACGATGGCGGATGCGTACTGTGAGGTCACTCGTCGTACCGTCTCGACCGCTCCCGGCAGCGTCAGCAGGCCTTCGGTTTGAACCAACTGTTCGCGCTGTTTGGCAACGGCGGCAAGTAGCGCGACAAAGGACAACCCGAAGTCTCCCGCCGCTTGCAAGCGTGCATAGATCTCGCGCCATCCGTGACCGATGATGAAATGGCGTTCGTCATCGGTTACGACACGACCGCGCGCCGCCAAAACCCGGGCGACCGCTTCAGCGTTTTGGCGCTCGCTGTCTACGAGCGTTCCGTCGAGATCGAAGAATACCGCCTTCAGCATCACTTATTCTTAGCCCAAGCTTTCACTTTTTGACTGCTATTTTTCGTAGAACTTTTACCATCGAGGAGTATGCGTTCACTTTCTATCTTTGCACTTGGGTTGATGGGCTGTGTTCATGCTCGATCAGTTAATCCAGAGGACGCCTGCGTGCTGGTGGCAGCCAGTCGGGTGCGGCTCGAGCAGGGCGTATCCACACACGACCTGTACCAACTCTCGCTGCGCACTCCGTTCGCCAGCGACGGACGCAGTGCCTACGCGCAGGAGGTCACGGCCAAGACCGCAGGTTGGGGCCTTGGGACAGGAGCGCTGTTTGGCGCTTTTATCGTGGGTTTCGCAACCGATCAGAGTCAGCGCGGACCGCGTATCGCCACCATCACTTTGGCCTCCACCGGAATGGCGATGACTGCGCTCTATTTTTTGCTCAACTACACTTCCGGCCGCAAGGCCGAGAGCACGCGCCGGGCGATGATCGACTGGAGTAGTCAGTGCGCGCAGCCGCTGCCGAATCAGTAGCCCCTTCGCCGGAGCCTGTCCCGAGCTTGTCGAAGGGCGGGATCGCGCGCACTCGGAGATTCGTGATAGAAACCTGGCTGCACGCCGCCGGGGTGGCGAAATTGGTATACGCAGGGGACTTAAAATCCCCAGGATTCAAAAGGTCCGTGCGGGTTCGATTCCCGCCCTCGGCACTAGGTTTTCAAGAGCTCTTTGGTCGAATCACCAGCAGGCGAGCGTAGAGGGAGATCCCGGCCAACGCCAACGCCAAGACTCCGAAAAACATTCGCCAGAAATGGCGGTGTGAGCGACTGCAAACGGTGTACCAGTCCGACTCCGGCGCTGGCAATTTCTCGATGCAAGCAAAGGTGAAATCTTCGTCGAAGTCTTCGGCGCAAAGATAATTGTCGCGGGTTTTTCCTGTGATGTCTTTGGCGACGACGTGGCAAGGGCCATAGGTTTGGTGTCGACTGAGACTGCGATGCGTGACCGGATCAAACACGCCCATGATCGCCGCCAGCGTGACGAAGTAGAGCGCGACGACGAAAAATAATTTCCGATCGATGGTGCGGGCCGGCGCTTCGTGCTTTCGACGCAAACTCCAGGCGATGCCTGCAAGATAGATCGCGATGACGACGACGAGTCCGCGGATACCCGGGACACCACCGTCGAACTGTTGCAGCACAGTAATCTGCAAGACCATTAGCAGTGAGCTCAATCCGGCGGCGGCGAGAAGAGCTTTGGCGGCGGTGGCACCGCGCACCGCGCGATCGCGATCGAGCACCGAAGTGAGTAGCCATGAAAACGCGGCGACGAATGTGATCACCCATATGGTGCTGCCGATCGGCGCGCCCAAAATGCGATGGGCAATTGGCTGGTCGGTGTCGTGCCACGTCCACCAAAGAAACTTGGCGCCGTCGATGTCATAGGGCGCGTAAAACAGACTGCCGGCCAGACCGGAAAGCAGCGCGCCGCCGAGTCGCGGCAGTCCAAGTCGCCACACTGCCACCGTCGGAAAATACATGAAACAAATGTAGACGCAGGGGATGTACAGCGGCATGCGCGAATTCAGCATGATGGTGCCTTGCGCCTGCCAGAAGTTGTTCACGAGCGGCAACAGAATGAAGAGGGTGTCGTTGGCCGTACCAGCGACGAGCGCGGCCACCCAGGCGACGAGGTGGCGCCGGCGCTGGTTGTCACCTGGTTCTGACGGCTGGCTCCAGGCGTGCCAGAGCGCGAACAGCGCGGCGAGAATGAACATCCACTCGCCAATCACAAACGACGGCTGCACCGCCCATTTTTCGAGTGGTGAAGTGAAGGCGCGCCACGGTATTGTGCTCGCTGCGCTCATCGATACAATGCGCATCCAGTGCGCATCATTTTCATTTCTCGACGAGAAATGCAACAGACTCATAAAGTGTTGGTTAGGTGTTCTCGAGCTTGACACTCGGCCGCTCGCGCTAGATGTTAGTATCATGCGTGGTTTTGCGCTGTTAATGGCATGCCTGGGAGTGGGGTGTGCTGCTGCGCCACCGACACCAATCGTGGCACCGGTCGTGCGCCCCAAAATTCTCTCTTTTTTGGATGGCGCCGGTGTGACCGCGCTCGCAGAAAGAAACAATCATCTCTGGATCGGCACGACGCATGGCTTGCTGTCGATTGATCTTGCCAGCCACGCCACCGCGCGTTTCTCTTCGCGCGACGGCCTGCCGGAGGGCCGGGTGGGCGCGCTGGCGGTAAGCGACAATGACGATCTGTGGATTGCGGTAGGCCACGGTCTGTCTCATTTAGCAGGTGGCCAATTTCACAATGTGGTGGCACCTCCAGTCGGCGAATTTGTTTCGGCTCTGGCATGGTCGAGCGGCACGTTGTGGGCGAGCGGGCCAGAGGGAATTGCACGTTTGGACAAGGCCGGATGGGTGCGGGCGTTGCCCGGTGTTCCGGTGAACGCCTTGTCGGTGACGGCGGATGGCGCGCTTTGGGGCGCCACTGCGGGCAAAGGCGCGTTTCGTGTCGTGCAGGGCGCCGCCCAAATTTTCGGCGTCAAAGAGGGGTTGGCGCTGGAAGTGGTGCGCAGTATTGCCGCCAGTCCCGTCGGTGTGGTGGCGATCGGCGAAGGTCCGAACGGGGCACGCGTCGCCTGGTTCGATGGGACGGCTTTTCACTCCTACCGCTGCGACAAGAATCTGCTCTGGGCGCAGCCACATGGCCAAAGTCTGTGGGTCGCCAGCGAAGATCGACTCTACGAACTGGTCAAAGGAGTGCTGGACAAAGCGATTCCGCTTCAACCGACCGCGGGACCGACGGTTTCGCTCTCCCTGTTAGAGCGACGCGGGCTGCCGCCCGGCGTATCTACGACGGCGAACGCCGAAAGCGCGCTGGTGGTGGGAACCCGCGCTGCGGGCGTGCTGCGGCTGTCGCCCTCTGGTGATGAAACCTTTCACATCGGCGACATTACGAAAGAGGCCGAACGTTTGACGGTGGCGTGCGAAGCCAAGCGCAACGACTGCTATGTTGCCACCGGCGGGCGCTGGGCCTGGCGTTTCGACGGCAAAGAATTCGACGAGGTCGTGGTCGATCCCGAACCGGGCGCTCGTGTGTTGGCGATGCTGCCCGAGGGCGGCGGAGTGATCGTGATTCACCGCGGTCGTGCCTCGCCGGAGCTTCGCATCTCCCGCGCCGGCATCGGCCAATTCGCTCCGATTGCGATGCAAACGGTCAAAGTGCCTTCGGGTGTGCCGCTACTCAATTTTGCCGAGTTCGCGCCGGACGGCCATTTGTGGATTGGCCTGCGCTATCAAGATCAGGCCCACGACTGGGTCGACTGGGGCGCCGCCGAAATCGCGCTCGAAACCGGCAAAGTCATCTACTACCACCAAGGCGGGAAATCGCCGCCGCTGCCGAATGACGCTGTGGCCGCCTATTGGCACGCGATGGGCGATGCTTGGTTCGCCACCCGTTCGGGGGTTGCCCACTTGGTCGGCGGCAAGCTCAAAGTGTTCACCGAAAATGACGGCCTCGAGGACGAAATAGCGCACGACATTGGGCCCGGGCCGAATGGCGAGGTGTGGATCGCGACTCATCACGGCGTCGGGCGCTTCGATGGCGCTACTTGGAAATTTCCGACCGAGATGCCGTTTGGGTTGAACGTTACGTCGCTTGGCCACGACGACACTCGCTATTTTCTCGGTACCGAAAAAGGTTTGCAATGCGTCGGCGCCTGCGCTGGTTTTCCCCTCGACGGAGCGCACGGCTTGCCGGACGACATGATCGCCGACGTGCAAGTTGATCGTCATCATCGCATTTGGGTGCTGAGCGCCAGCGGAATTTCCGTCGTGTATCCGTAGGTTGAAGTGAAAACTTTCCAAAACTAGAAATGAACCGATCCGTCAAACGGCTCGACGCGATCATGACTACCGCCCAGAAGAAGAAGTGGAAGGCCAATCGCGGCGACGCCTATACGGCCGATGAACGGAGCGAGGAAGGCCGCATCGGTCGCACCATTATCTCCGGTTTCTCCTTCGGCGCGGTTGAATCCCCCACCCAGCCGAGAGGCATCGTCGGGAGGTCTATCGTTGACGCTAAAAAACTGACAGACTAGCGCGGGCGATGGCGACGCTTACACTGGGGATCACGGGCTTTTCTTACGGCGATCTTTTTGATCCGCTGAGATTGCGCGATCTGTTCAATCTATTTCATGAGGAGCTTGGTCGCAGCGACGCGGAGCTGACCTCGCGTTACGACGAGTACCTGCGTACGCACGGAGAGGGATTGGCCCCCGAAATGCTATCGCAGCTCTTGGTCGAAGTTGCACCGCATGTTTCGAGGTTCGTCGCCAAGCTGTTTTCGGTGCAGGCGGAAGCCGGAGTTGCCAAAAGCGCGACCGAACACGATTGGGTGGTGTTCCGCTTCAAAGATGAATTCATCAAACGGCGCGTTCTCAAAAAAGTTGTCGCCGATGCAGCGGCTGCAATTGCAGAGGGCGAAGTAGTTTGGCGGAAGCACGGCCTTGGCGTCGAGAAATTGGAAGGCGAGCGCGTAGTCGCCGAAACCGTCTGTGCACTGCTCGACCGCGAGACGCAGCTCAAGACTGGCGCGGCGGAGGATCCGGCCCTGGTTGCACTGCGCGCCGACTTGTCAAAGATTGAGTCGTGGCTGGCGGCGCGCAAACCTGAATTACAGGCGCGTTGGCGATCGTTTCGCACTGCTGAACCGCTCCCCGATGCCGATCATTTGGTGCCGCTCAAGCGTCCCTCGCAAACCAATCCTGAGTTGATGGTCGCGGCGCCGCACCATCATCGTGCGCGCGATGGTTTCAAACTGACCGATCGGCGTGGCACCAAAATCGGCGTGCTCGCCGAAGTCGACTACTGCCTATATTGCCACGATCGCAACAAAGACTCCTGCTCAAAAGGGCTGCACGAAAAATCGGGCGCGGTGAAAAAAAACGCGCTTGGGGTCGAGCTCGACGGCTGTCCGCTCGCCGAGAAAATTTCCGAAATGCACGCGATGAAGCGGCAGGGCGATCCGATCGCCGCGCTGGCGCTGATTTGCATCGACAATCCGATGATGCCGGGCACCGGCCACCGCATTTGCAACGACTGCATGAAGGCATGCGTGTTTCAGAAGCAGCAGCCGGTCAACATTCCGCTCATCGAAACCAGCGCGCTCACCGACGTGCTAGAGCTGCCCTGGGGATTCGAAATCTATGGCCTGCTGTCGCGCTGGAATCCGCTCAATGCGCGCCGCCCATACGCACTGCCTTACCGCGGCAAGGACATTCTGGTGGTGGGTATGGGGCCGGCGGGCTACACACTTTGTCATCACCTGCTCAACGAAGGTTTCGGCGTCATCGGCATCGACGGCCTCAAGCTCGAGCCACTTTCCTCGTCGCTGGTGGGCGAACAAGTGCATGGCACGCTGCCCGAGCCGGTGCGTGAATTTGCAACGCTCTACGGCGAGCTCGACGATCGCGTCATGCTCGGGTTTGGCGGTGTGTCGGAATACGGTATCACCGTGCGCTGGGACAAGAATTTTTTGACCATCGTCTATGCTTCGTTGCTCAGGCGCCACACGTTTCGCTGCTACGGCGGCGTTCGCTTCGGCGGCACCTTGACGCTAGACGATGCTTGGAAACTGGGTTTTGATCATGTCGCGATTGCCGTCGGTGCCGGCAAGCCGACAGTGATCGACATGGAAAACAACCTGATTCGCGGCATTCGCCAGGCCTCCGATTTCTTGATGGCGTTGCAGCTCACCGGCGCGTACAAAAAGTCGTCGATCGCGAATTTGCAGGTGCGACTGCCAGCGGTCGTGATCGGTGGCGGCCTGACCGCGATCGACACTGCGACCGAGCTGCTCGCCTACTATGTGGTGCAGGTCGAAAAAACGCTCAATCGTTATGAAAAATTGGTCGACGATTTTGGCGCCGAGCGGGTGCTCGGAGCGTTTGATATAGAAGAAAAAGAGGTACTGGCCGAATTCCTTGCGCATGGACGTCTGATCCGTGGCGAGCGCGAGCAGGCAGAGCGCGAAAAGCGCGACCCGGATTTTCAGACGCTGCTCGATGAGTGGGGTGGGGTCACCATCGCCTATCGCAAGCGCCTCACCGATGCGCCGGCTTATCGTTTGAACCATGAAGAGGTCGAGAAATGTCTGGAAGAGGGGGTT
>JAHFDU010000088.1 GCA_023248835.1 Myxococcales bacterium
CCGCCCTGCTCGGCGACGCCGCCCATTCGATGCTGCCTTTCGGCGGCATGGGCGCCTCGATGGCAATGGAGGACGCGCTGGTCGTCACCGACGAGCTCGCCCAAGTGGGCACCGCCGAGGCGGCGCTTGCCTTTGAGCGCTACAACCGGAGGCGACGTAAACGAGTCACACCAGTCCAGCTCAATGCCCATCTCAAAGGCCTGGCGATGTTGCGCAAAAACAGGATCCCGCTTGCCGTGCGCGCGCTACAGGGCGTCTGCCGCGACCCGCTTCGAAGCCTAGGAAGATTCTCCACCCTCCAGGAGCGAATGCTCGACCGACTTCTGGCGACCGCTCCCTGAACCAGCGGTGAAGCGCTGGCATCCGCCTTTGGCGGAGCGCATTTCAACGCCCCGCGAACCCAACTTGAGGGGATCTCTCAGTCCCCGTTGACGTGCTCAGGGCGCGCCGACCAGCCGCACCTCCGAGAGGCGCACGACGAACACGCCACCGTCGGTGCCCGCGCTCACCGCTCCGTCGGGCGACGGGCGCGCTTTGAACTCCTCGGTCCACTCGAGCGTTCCCTCGACGGCGACGTTCGTGCCGGAGAGGTCCGCGCGCCACTCGGGGCGGTCCAGGCAATACACGAGCAGGCCGCTCCGTACCACGGCCGCCGAGAGCTTCGCCTCCGCCGCACGCCCCTCGACGTAGACGCGCTTTCCCACCGCGCGCCGCGCCTGCTCGGCATTCTCGACGACGACCACGGCCACCGCAGGCGTCTCTGTGGGGCGCTCCGTCGGGGCGGTGGCGCGACACGATGCCACTGCTGCGGCCACCAGCGCCGCGGCGACGAGCGCGCGCACGTTGGCTACGCCGTGACGGCGGTCCATGTCGCGTCCTCGAAGACCCAGCTCTCGCCGGCGACGCCGTGGCTGATCCCGCTGTTCGCACCCACCACCGGATCCGGCGCGAGCTTGCGCCGCCGCAGCACGCCCGTGACGTCGATCGTCTTGCCCGAAACCGGGCCCGGCCAGTCCGCGCGCCCGTCGAAGTACACCACGCCGCCCCCGTCGAGCACGACCACCGCGCCGAGCGCCGCCTCGTGCGCCACGCCGCGCAGGGTCACTGTCTGATCGACCAGCTCGTCGAGCGCGCCGCCGCCGCCCGTCGCCCCGCCTCCCGCCTGGACGGGCGCCTTCGGGCCGCCCTTTCCGATCAGCTTCTCGAGCTCCTTCACCTCCATCAGCCGCTCCTTTCCGCAGCGCCCTGTGGGTTGTACCGCTTGGCGATCGCCGTGCAGAACACGATCCGATCGAAATCGATGTAGCCTTTCGTGAACTTCTCGCGCGTGCTCTGGTAGACCCACATCTCGACGTACTCGACGACGGTGTACTTGTGCTGATCGGTGGCGCCGCGGTAGGTCGGGTCCTCGTGCTCGCCGATCTCCGGGTTGTTCGATCCGTGGCCCGGCGTCTGCGCTTTTTCGGAGAGCGGAGGGTAGTTAAAAAAGCCAGCATTTGGGAATTGGTTGAACACGTCGCGACTCAAGAAAGTTTGCCACAGCGCCTTGTTCTACGCTAGATCAAGTCTAGCTCGAGGCTGAAGTGTAATGCTTCAGCGCGCGGGTCCAGGCGACGCGCGCCAGCGCCACAAACAGCATCGCGCCACCGAGCGCCCGTAGCGCGGTCGGCCAATCGAGTTTGTTGAGTAGCGCCATCGCTGGATAGGTGGTGATGAGACCGAGTGGAATGATAAACGTAAACAAAATGCGCCAGAAGCCGCGGAACACCGTCAGCGGCCAGCGCGCGGCGTCGAAAATCGAATTGAACAGATAAATAAGGTTGTCGAGCCGCACCACCCAAAAAGCGGCGGCGACGACCACAATCGCCACCGCGTACAGCACCGCCGCCCCGGCGAGAGTGAGCAGCAGCGCCACCGCGATCGCCGACGCTGCCGGCGGATGCGCCACCCGATGCAGCGCATAGCCGCCAATCACCAACGCTCCGATCGCATCAGCGGCACGCCAAGACTCAAACTTGGCGGTAGAAACCAGAAACTGCGCATCGGCCGGCTTAAGCAGCACAAAATCGAGCGTGCCCTGGCGAATGTGCTCGACCACCGCAACCAGGCTCGGCTGCACCGCTCCCTCGAGAACGCCGCGCATCAAGGTGAACCACGCCGCTACCAAGAGTGCCTCGGGAAAACTCCAGCCGGCGATCATCGGCCGCTTCTGCCACACCACCCACATCGGCACCAGATTCCAAGAAAGCCAAAACAAGGCCATCACACCACCGACGAGAAAATCGCTGCGATACTGGGATCCGAGCTGCACCGAGACGCGCAAACGCACCAGCAAGAGTCTAAAGTAACGCGCCATCACCCACCAAATGCGGAAAAACGTTTGATCGCGCGCTGCCAAAACAGCAACATCGCGCCGAGCGCCGACAAGGCGTAGAGCCACTGATGACCCAGTTCCCAAAACGCGCCCGAGCGTCCGTGCAGCCCTGTGATGATTTCAACCGGTAGCGCTTGCAAATAAGAAAACGGCAGAACGTGGGCCAGCGTCTGGAACCAGGGCGGAAACAGCGACAGCGGCAACAAGTAGCCTGAAAAAATCATAAAACCACCGAGCCACAGTTCCCAAATCGCGATCGAGCTGTCGAGGTAAAGTGCCAAGGTGCCGATGATCGACGAGATACAAAAGTTGAGTAGCCAAGCGCCAGCGACGGAGAGCACAAAAGCAAAAATGAGCGCCGGATCGCGAGTGACATCGCGCCCTGAGGTGGCGTACAGCGCAATCAACGCGATGGGAGTGGAAAACAGCGCGCGCATCGGAATCGAGGCCAGGCTCTCGGCGGCGTACCCACTAAGCGGGTGAATCGGGCGCAACAGCCGCATCGACAGCGTGCCTTCGCGAATCTCGCGCATCATCTCCCACACCATCCACGAGCTCGCCAGCTGGCGAACGATGAGAGTCGCCAAGTAGTAGCTGACAAAGCGCGGCGAATCGAAATTTCCGATCGGCGCCTCTTCGGCCAGCGTCGACATCAGCGCCAGCATGATGAGCGGCATGGTCATGGTCAGCATCCAGATGAAAAACTCGGCGCGATAGGCGATCGCCTCCGCCAGCCCAATCCGCAGCAGCGTCGGAAACGCCTTAAGAGTTCGTGACACGATCGCCTCGCTCGGCAAACAAGTCGCGCATCACTTCTTCGAGCGGCGGATCTTCCACCGTCAAATCGGAAATCGGATCGCCTGAAAGCAGGCGCGTGATCGTCGCCTTCAGATCGCTTGGGGCGACATCGTGCGTTTCTTGTTTTCCGTCGTGCATGCGCAGCACGATTCGCTTGTGCGGACGTACTTTGTGGACCAATTGCGTCAAGTCACCGTCGTAGGTCAGATGGCCGCGATCGATCACAATCACCCGCGGGCAGAGCGCAGTGACGTCGTCCATGTAGTGACTGGTGAGTAGAATCGTGGCCTCGAAACGTTCGTTGTATTTTTTTAGAAATGTTCGTAGTTCGGCCTGCATCGAAACGTCCAGTCCGATGGTCGGCTCGTCGAGAAACAACACTTTGGGACGGTGCAAAAGCGCCGCCACCAACTCACATTTCATCCGTTCGCCGAGCGAAAGTTGGCGCGTCGGCCGCTCGACCAATTTACCAAGCTCGAGCAGCGACGACAGTTCGCTCAATGTTTCGTCGAACTCCTGCTTCGGAATGTCGTAGATGGCGCGGTTCATGGTGAAAGTGTCGGCAGGTGGCAAGTCCCACAACAGCTGCTGCTTTTGTCCCATCACCAAGGTGATGCGCTGCAGAAAATCGTGTTCGCGACGCCTCGGATCGAATCCGGAGACCCGCACCGTGCCCGCGGTCGGATGGAGCAGGCCCGACAGCACTTTGAGCGTGGTGGTTTTGCCCGCGCCATTGGGCCCAAGAAATCCCACCCGCTCGCCGGAGCGAATCGAAAAAGAGAGATCGTCGACCGCGCGGGCAATTTTGTATTTGCGATGAAAGACCGAGTGCAGCGACGCCATCAAGCCCGGCGGCCGCTCGTGCACGCGGTACTCTTTGGTCAAATGTTCAACCGAGATGAGATTCATGTAAGTCTAGAAAATGCCCGACTGCGACAAAGCAATCAACTCCGCGTACCATCCCGGCGCATGTATGATTACGACTGGTTGGTGATTGGATCGGGTCCGGCGGGCGAAAAAGGTGCGGCGCAGGCAGCCTATTTTGGCAAGCGCGTCGCGCTGGTAGAAAAAGCTGCGCACGTCGGCGGTGCCTGTATCCACACTGGAACGCTACCGTCTAAGACGCTGCGCGAAACGGCGGTCTATCTCTCCGGTTTTCAGAAGCGCGAGCTCTATGGCAGCGCCCATCTTACACTTGGCCACCAAGTTTCGCTCGCCGATTTGATGTGTCGACAGGCCGCGGTGATTGACACCCAAGCCGAGCGACTACGCCAGAACCTCGAACAGCACAAAGTTGATTTTCTTCGCGGCGAAGCCCGCTTTGTCGACGAGCACACCGTCGACATTGTCGGCGCCGATGTGCACGACCGCGTCACCGCCGATGCCATCTTGATCGCGGTCGGCAGCTCACCCTTTCGTCCGTCCTATGTGCCGTTCGAAGATCCGGACGTCGACGATTCCGATTCGATTTTGCGGCTGCCCACGATCCCCAAACAAATGGTTATTCTCGGTGGCGGCGTGATCGGATGTGAATATGCGTCGATCTTTGCTGCGCTCGGCACGCAGGTCACCATCGTCGAGGGGCGCGACCAGATACTCGGTTTTCTCGATCACGAAATCAACGAGCGCTTGACCGCGCAACTGCAGAAGCTCGGCTGCCGGCTGGTGCTCAAGAAAGAGGTCATCGACGTCGGGCGCAAAAATGGAAAACTGGTGTGCAGTCTCGACGACGGCAGCGATCTCGAATGCGAACGCCTGCTATTCGCCGGCGGACGATCAGGAAACACCCAACGCCTATTGCTCGAGCGGATCGGTGCACGACCCGACGGGCGAGGCCTCATCCATTGTGATGAGCACTATCGTGTGCTTGGTGCGCGGGGACGGGTGTACGCGGCAGGCGACGTCATCGGATTCCCCGCGCTCGCTTCGGTGGCGATGGAGCAAGGCCGTGTCGCCGCTTGCCACGCTTTTGATCTCGGCTACAAGACCAGCGTTGCGCCGGAATTTCCTTACGGCCTCTACACTATTCCTGAAGTCGGCACCATCGGTCACAGCGAAGAGTCGGCCAAAAAGGCCGGCATCGACTACGAGGTCGGGCGCGCCCACTACCGCGATCAGGCGCGCGGCCAGATCATCGGCGACCTCGATGGCATGGTGAAATTGGTGTTCTCGGCGGTCGACAAGAAACTACTCGGCGTGCATGTGATCGGCGAGCGTGCAACCGAGCTGGTTCACATCGGTCAAGCGGTGATGCATTTTTCTGCCACCATCGATCACTTCATCGAGCAAGTATTCAATTTTCCCTCGCTCGGCGAACTCTACAAATACGCCGCGTACGACGGTCTCGGGCGCCTTGGCAGTCGCGCTCAGCGAGCAAACACAAACGGATAACTGACCTTGACGCGGCCGTCATGTCGCCTCGGCTAGCCGATTTCAGGTATCGACAGCGCACGGCAAATTTTGCGTGCGAGCAAGTTGGCGATCTCCGTGTGGCGCGGCACTGCCTCAGTGGCGCCCGTCGTTAGATTACACCAAAGCGAGTGTGCACTGCCCTCGCGCTTCAAAATGCACCCATGTCGACGAAGGTGGTGCAGAAAGCTACTTCGTTTCACTCGACGACAACTGTTTCGGCAACCGCATCGGGAGGTAATCCCCGCAAGCCATCGCTGCGGCGATCTTCGAGGATGAGCGCGATCGCCTCGGCAAGATTGACGCGTGCCTCTTGCTTGGTTTTTCCCTGTCCGTTGGCACCCGGAATCTCCGGACAGTAAGCAATGTACCAGTCGTTGTCCTGCTCAATGACGGCGGTAAATTCATTTCGCATGAGTGCTCCCTACTGACTGCAAGTATATCACCTAAATTGGCAACCGCTTCGTTCCGTCTGATCCAGGGTCTAGTCACAATAGCCTGCATACAGATCACCAGAGCACTGGGCGAGCTCCTGCGCGAATTGCATCGCGACCTGGCGCGCGTCGGGCTGGGGACGGTGAGAACGCGCCATCACCAGCAGCGATGGTAGCATCGAAAATAATTTCGCCACTGGCTGTAAGACCTGAATTCGTGGCGTGAAACCGGTTGAACGCACAAGCGCGTCCCGCAGTCTGGCGGAATCCTCGGCCAGCTCGCGCAACTCTTTGGCGACCGAGACCTCTCGGAGCACGCCTGCAAACCGCGCCCGCAAAGTCTCGGTTGCTGATCCGCCCTTCACCCACTGTCTGAACCACACCTCGGCAACGATCTCACGCAGCAACTCCGACATAGGCGGTCGCGCACTGACGGCACGCTCCTGAATCAAAGCTCCGCTCGCCTCTCGGGTCGAGCGGCAGATCACAACGTTCTCGTTCCACTGTAAATTGGCATCGTTCGAGAGCAACTGCTCGGCGACGGCGAGCACCACCGCTGGCGTCACCTGCGAACGGCAGGCAAAATCAATGGTGCAGTCGCGCGGCTTGTCACAGGGTGCGCACGGCACCGTCGCCGCAATCGAAACATTTCCGCTGCGATAACCGCCGGTGTCGATCGGACTGGAAGCTGCAAAGAAGAGCGCAAGATGGGCAAGGCCAATCGCCGACGATAGATGCATCGGGCCGGTGTCATTGGTGATGAGCAGCGATGCCCGCCGAAAAAATGCGCGTAGCTCGGCAAGGTCGAGCCCGGCGGTAGAAATTCCACCCCCCATCGCCCGCAGAATTTCGTCGACAAGCGGCGCCTCGTCTGCCGATCCCATCACCGCAATCTGGTAGCCTTGGCGCAGCAGCGCCTTGCCGACGGCGGCGAAATCTTCCGGCGGCCAGCGACGAAAAGCAAACGAAGAGCCGGGCTGCAAACACACCAAAGGCCGCGCCGGGTCAATGGCAAAACGCTGCGCGATTGCGCGGCTCCGTTCCTCTTCTTCGTCGCTGGAAAACAGATCTGCGTCCCCAACCATCGGGAGTCCCGCGTGCAGAATCCACAAGTCGACCAGGTTCAAGCGTCGCAACTGGCGAAACATGATCGAGGAGGCGTAGTACACGCCAAGCTCGCCCCACAACTGACGCGCGCCGTCCGGGCCAAGTTGCGCACCGACCCGTCGCTCGGCTGAAATTCGACTCGACCACTGCACCGCCTCATCATCAGGCGACATGTTGATCAGCAAATCGTAGGCGCCCAGCGACTCGCTGACTGGAAAACGAAATACCCGCGTCGCCAGCGCGCAATCTTCCACCAGCGATGCATAGGCCGGCTTGGTAACAAAATCGATTTCGGCCTCGGGGTGGGCCTGCCGCACGCTGCGCAGCACGTGCAACGCTTGCAACACGTCGCCGAGCAGATGCAACTTGACCACTAAGATGCGCACCGTCGTCGAGTCTATTACCAAAACTCACTTTGCAGTAACTGCTGAGAAACTCCCCTTCGGGTGCTTTCTCCAACCGTAGCCCTCAACCGATCGCCGTCCTCCTCCGCGTCCGAAACTGTTGCCTGCTCAGAAACTACCCTTCGAGTGCGTCTCCAACCGTGGCCCTCGACTGAATTTCCGGCGTCTTCCGTGTCCGAAACTGTCGACTGTCGACTGTCGGCTGTCGACTAAGGAATCGACAGCGTGCGAGCAAAGTAGTCCTGCTTCATCGCCTGCTTGGCGAGCGCAAGCGTCTCCTCCGCCACCTGGTTGGCACGGCGGGTGCCCCGGCGCAGCGCCTCGATCACCTCGTCCGGCCGCAACTCGAACTGCTTCCGCCGAGTGCGGATCGGCTCGATAAGATCGTTTAGCACTTCGACCAATTTTTTCTTCACCACCACATCGCCGACCTTGCCAGCGCGATACAACTCACGGTGTTCTTGAAGCCATGGCGCGTCGGAGTTGAACGTCTCATGAAACGCCCAGAGCGGGTTCTTGGCCGGATCGACTTCGCCTGGTTCTTTGCCAGTGATTCGCTTGGGATCGGTGTACATCGACATCACCTTCTTGCGAACGGTATCGGCGTCGTCCGAGAGAAAGATCGCGTTGTTCAGCGATTTGCTCATTTTGTGGAGCTGTCCGGTTTCGGCATTCGGCGCACCAATCCCAACCAGCCGCTTTACCCGCCCGAGCTTGGGCTCGATCACCGGCATCAGTCCGCCGCGGGCGAGGTGATCGGCGTCTTCGGTTTGCGGATCAACACCGCAATAGAGCTGGTTGAATCGGCGGGCAACTTCGCGCGTCATTTCGAGGTGCGGAAGCTGATCCTCGCCGACCGGCACCAGCTGCGGACGAAACGCGAGAATGTCAGCGCACTGGCCGACGGTGTAGAGCGGGAAGCCGAACGGATATTTGTCACCTAGATCTTTGTCTTTGATCTCCTGCGCCAGCGTCGGGTTGCGCAGCACGCGATTGAACGGCAGCAACATCGAGAAAAAGAACGTCAGTTCGTCGATCGCCGGTACTTCGCTCTGCAGAACCATCGCGCTGCGCTCGGGATCGATGCCGACGGCCAACCAATCGGTGGCGATGTCTACAACGCTCTGACGAATCTCCGCCGGCCGATCGGCGCGGGTGGTGAACGCATGCTTGTTGGCGATGAGAAAGTAGCAATCGTACTGGTCCTGCAGCGCCAGCCGGTTCTCAATGCTGCCAACGTAATGGCCGAGATGTAGGCGGCCAGTCGGAGTATCGCCGGTGAGGACGCGAGGCTTCGTCGTGGACATGGGGGCGAGTATAGTCGACGATCGGCAGTTGGGAAGCGGCTCACCGATCCTGGACGAGGAGGAAATGCGGCGCATGAACGTTTTGAATTCTGTGGTTAGACCGCACGCAATTCTGTGCTTGTTCATCACGCTGCCGCGATGTGCGAACAGCTCATCACCAGAAAGAGTGGTACGCGAACTCAGCGAAGCCGCTGCCGCCGGGCGCAGCGAACAGGTGTGGCAACTCCTCGGCCCAACCACGCGAAAAAAACTGGAACTTGAAGCGCGGCGAACCAGCGATCTTGGCGATCGGCAGATTTCCCCCTCACAGATGCTGGCGGCTGGCTGGCTGCACGCCCGTTTTCCGGTCGTGCACACCCGCGTGGTGGAGCGGCATGGCGACGAAGCGATTGTGGAGGTGTCTGGGGCTGGCAGCCGCGAACAGGTGCGCTGCTTCCGGCAACCGAACGGCGATTGGCGAGTCGAAATCGAGTAGGTTAAAATCCGGTGATGCACCACCAACCATTTTTTTCTGTCGAGGTGGTGCGCGCCTGGGACGAGACTGCAGAACTGCGAGCAATCACCGTCGAGCTTCGCGCCATCGCGGCGCACCATCAGGCCGCGGGACAAGTGCTGCGGCTGAGATTGCCCACCGCGCCCGCTCTCGGCGAGGCCCATTTTGCTCTCGCCAACGCCTCGTTTGAACCAGCGACGCTGCTATGCAAGCGCGGTTCGCCCCTCGGCGATGCCCTGATCAAGCACGCTGCGCCGGGCGAGCGGGTTGAGGTTACTGCGCCGCTTGGCGCCGGGTTCCCGGTCAAACACGCCCGGGATCGCGATGTCCTGCTATTTGCCAGTGGGGCCGGCATTGCCCCGATTCGCGCTCTATTGCAAACGCTGGTTCATGATCGATCTTCCTACGGAAAACTGGCGCTCTACTATGGGCAGCGACGAGAAACTCATTTTGCCTACAGTCGCGAGCAAGCACATTGGAAAAACAATAATGTCGACGTCGTGCTCTGCTGCTCGCAGCCAAGCGGCGTGTGGAATGGTGAGCGCGGCTATGTACAGGAGGTGGCGCAGCGCCACCTCTTCTCTTCGATCGCGCTGAACGCGACCAGCCGCGCGGTGGCATTTCTGTGCGGCACTCACAACATGGTGCGCGATGTTCGCGCCACCCTAGCGGCGACTGGCATGCCCGCCAACCAAGTGTTCTTGAACTACTAGCGTTAGAAATGGAGCTGCAGTGAGGCGCTGCTCGGCGTCAGCAGCGGCACCAACTCGAGTCGACCAGTTTTGGTCGAGGCGTGTGCTTTTTTGTCGAGACCAACGCCGATGCCGAAGGCGATCGCACTGCTGGCAGCGAGTGCGCCGGATACGCCCCACAATGCGGCGGTGGTGGTCGCGACGGTTTGACCGCAACGGCAGTCACTTGAAAACATCGCGATTGAAGTGGAACTCGACAAACCGGACGGTGGAGTGCAGCCAGGCGCGGCAAAAAACGCCCGATCCGCATCGGTCGGCGCTGCGGTCAGATGAGCCGCAATGTCATCGAGCTGACGATGGGTGGAATCTTGCAAGTCAACATAGGCGCGCCAAGTGCCCAGCGCCGCTGCGCCCGTCGCTACCGCGCCGATGAGCATGCCGAGCGCTGCCCATTTGGCAGGACGGCCAGGCGCCCGCGCGTGCACCGGTCTCGCCAGATCGTCACGCTTGACCACGCCCACCGGCAAAGCCTCGAGCACCACATCAAGCGCGACATTGTCGCCGGCTGCGACGGAAATATTTTTCTGCGCGGTGACAAACCCCGCATGTTCCAACGAAAGAACGTGACTGCCCGGGGTGATCGGTCGAAACAGTGGGGTCACTCCCACCGCCACACCGTCTATAGAAACCTGCGCCCCATGTGGTTGGGTGTCGAGTTTGAGAGAGACCGGCTTGGGCCCCGGTGGTGGCGGCAACAACGTGTCGAGCCAGCGCGCCGCCTGATCGTCGAGGGCGGGGCCAGTCAGCGCAGTTCTGAGCACGACTTGGTGAACGCTCTTCGACACCACCGCATGCACGACATCGAGCAGTTTGAGATCGACGACGATGGCGTCACGCTGCTTTTTCGAACGGCGCAACGAACCGTACATCAACTTCTCCGCCCCGAGCGAGTGGCCAGCTTGCGCCAAGCAGGTCGGCTCTTCACCGTCGCAGCCAAAAACAAACTTCAACTCGATCAGATCTTTCCCGATGAGAGCGCGCGCGCCGAGTGCCTTGGTCGCCACCTTGCGCAGAGCCCCACTGACAGCCGCCGCAAGATCATCGCCAACCCCAACCGCCTCGACGCCCAGTACGCCGACGGCACCGGTATCGGCCCGTGCTGCGCTCGATAACAGAACCAGCCCAAGGCCGCACAAGACTCTGCGCATGCGCATGCATTATATCGCTCGATTTCGCTTTGACAGCAAGTTAATCACCGTTCAACCATCAATCGGCGGCGCCGTCTGAAATACCGTCGGTCGCATCAAGATCTGTCTCCGCTTTTCTGCTGTGGGGTTTGCGCTTCGATCGAATCCAGGGCATCCGCCGATGGTGTCAGGAATGTCCTTGGGCTCTGGTAAACGTTCTGTCCGATATCCGGACACTGTCCGGCATCCGGACAAAAACCGCCACGCACGGCGCGCAAACTCACGGAACTTTGACGATGAGTGAGCGGCATAGGGCTTGTATAGCGGTACATGCGTGGCCGCCAAGCCCGCCAAGAGCGCCCGCCTCGACCGCTCACTGGGCGCTGCGTTCGCGCAGCTGTCGCATGCGTATCTCCGGCGCGAACCTGAGAAAACCGTGCTCTACGATATTGTGCGGTGCCATTACTCATCGTTCGTCGCTGACGCCAATGAGCGCAATCCGTACGGCTACTCGATACCCAAGTTTGTCGAACGCGAATTTGAAAGCTACCTGTCTTGTGGCGTGATCAGTGAAGGTTTTGTCCGCGTTGCGTGCAAGAGCTGCAAGCAGGAAATCCTGGTCGGCCTGTCCTGCAAGCGGCGTGGGCTCTGCCCGAGCTGTTGTACCCGTCGCATGAGCGATAGTGCGGCGTATCTGGTCGATCACGTCTTCAAGGCGGAGCTACCGATGCGCCAGTGGGTGCTGTCACTGCCACGTGCGATCCGCTTTCGACTCGCGTACCGGCCCGCGGTCGTGTCGCGTGTGCTCGAGATTTTTATGCGCGTCGTATTTGCGTGGCAGCGACGGCGTGCTCGTCAAATGGGAGTCACGCGCGGTTATCCCGGTTCGGTAACTTCGATTCAGCGGTTTTCATCGACGCTGAGCACCAACGTCCACTTTCATTCGCTGTTTCCCGATGGCGTGTTCGCCGAACAGCCCGACGGTACGGT
>JAHFDU010000089.1:0-5996 GCA_023248835.1 Myxococcales bacterium
TCGCCTGGAGCCGAAAAGAGCGCGACAGCGTCGTCACCAAGCTGCACGCCAAAAAAGCCTCCATTGCAGCGCACGTCTACGACAAGTTGCGCTTTCGGCTGATCACCCGTACCGTCGGTGATTTGGCGTTGGTGCTGCAGGAACTTTTGCATCGACTGATTCCGTTCAACTACATCATTCCTGGCGAATCGGTAAATGGCATCTTGCCGTTCGCGACTTTGGTCGATCAGATCAGCGCCTTTGCGCGCCACGCCGGCGAATTGCAACATGGCCTCGGCAGTGAGCTGCCGGCGATCGGCGGCAACGAATTTTCCGGCCCCGGCTATCGCATTATCAATTTTGTTGCCGACCTTCCGATCCGCATCGACCAGTACCTTTGCCGGATTCCCGACCCGCGCTTCCAATCACTCGGCGCCACCGTCTTCGTGCTGACCGAATTTCAAGTCATGGACGAAGAGACAGCGCAGCAAAATGAGGCGGGCGAAAACAGCCACACCGCATACAAAGAGCGGCAGCACGAGCGCGTCAAAGCCCGCCTTGCCGGCGATCTCGATCTAGAAGGCGACGAAGAGGAGTAATTCAGTAATTCTATATTTGAGGTGCGCTGCCTGCTAGTTTGCGCACCACTGCGTCGACCAGCATGCGCAGCTGATCGACTCGAGCCGGTAGCGTATGCGGTGGTAACGGCAGCGCCTGAAATTCACCGATCAAACTTTCACACGCGGCCCGCTCCGGTCCGGCGTAGGGCTGTCCGTCGAGCAGCGTTTTCAGCGCGCAGACGTGACGGTTCACGCGATCGTAGCGCGCGCGGCGATCAAAGCGACGGGTTCGATCGGCAAGGACTTCGGCCACCGAAAATGAGTCGACGCAAAACTCGCGCGCGAATTCGGTGAGCGGACGATGGATCATGCCATCGATAAAAGCGCCGCCCTCGGTGCAATTGAAAAGTTTGCGCTCGGATCCGACGTCGCGCGCGATGCGACAAAACCAGCGTCGATAAGTGCCAAACGCAACCTGCGATAATACCTGCCCGCCGTAGTAGCCGGGGAGCCTGACTGAGTCGACGGCTTCGTGGCCCTCCATCGCCGCCTGGATGCTGGAAGAGAACCCTTCATACACATGGTGCAGGGTGCCATCGTCCTTGATCCTCACGTGCAACTGGCCGTGACTCGCTCCGGTGGCGTACATTTTACCGTCTGACAACGCCAGATCCTGCCCTACCAACGCCAGCGAACTGCAACCAAGTTCGAGTGCCAAACTGAACGCAGTGCAAGCCACCGAGCCGCCTCCGGGTAGCTCGCAGCGTTCGCCGAGAAATTGGTGTGACCACGCGCCGACGCCGGCATTGCCCGAGTAGCCAAAGCGTAGCGTCGGCAGATCAAATAGATCGGGGTGCACATCGTAGCTCAACACCAATGCGCCAATCTGATCGAACTTGACGCCATCGAACAGATATTTCAAATCAAGGTAGTCGAGCACCACAACAATGTCGGGTATAACGCCGAGCCGCTTGAGAGCGCCGAGCGCCTGCGCCGATGCGATGAGAACGGCGCGTCCTTTGTACTCTGCCAAGGCGGCGCCATTTTTTTCCAGCGACGGGCCAGGCGAAATCAGAAACGCCGGCCGTCCCGAAAACGCACCGCCGAGCGCGCTGACGGTTGGATGCACCGCGAGATAGGCCATATTGGCAAGTCGCTGCAGCAGCCAACGCTCACCGTGGCGGGACCACATTCCCCAGTTGCTCTGCCAACCCTGAAGCGCATCGCGCGCGGCTTGTTCCAGTGCCGCCGCGTCGACGAGCGCGGAAAAGGCCGGCGAGATCCGAGTCACCACCCTCTCTCCGGGAAGCTCGCTCCAGTGAAGATCAACCACCGGCTTGATGTGATCGATCGACTGCACCGGCCAAATCGCGCTCATCGCTGGAACCGGCGAACCACCAAACAGAACCACGCGCTTCTGCCCGGCAGCGAGCAGAGATCGAATCACGTCGGCGTCTTCGCCCCAGAGCACGAACAAATCATGTTCGAAGTCCCACCCATGCGGCACCAATGCTTCGGTTCCTGCAGTCGTCACGTTTTGTAGTTTACCGGTGCCCGAGCGTATCGACAATCTGCGCCGCCACTTTGCGAGCGGCGGCGTAGATGGTCAGCTGCGGCGGCCCGCCGATGCTCGACGGAAACAGGCTGCCATCAGCGACCCATAGATGGGTGATGCCGCGAACACGGGCTTCACCGTCGCAGACGCGGCCAAGCGCCATCGTCCCCATCGGGTGCACCGCAGTGAGCAGCGGATCGAGCGGACGATAATGATGCTGCAAATTCTCGGACGGCGCATCGAGTTCAAGCGGCGTCGCAAAGGGTAAAAGTACGCGGCGCGCTCCGGCGGCAAACATCAAGCGGGTGCAGGCTTGCATTCCGTGCAGCAGAGCGCGCTGGTCGGATGAGTTGAGTTCATAGCGAATCAGCGGCCGCCCGTCACTCGACGCTTCCACCGTGCCTTCCGACTGGTCGTGCAGCATGGCGACAAAAATCGCCATCTTCGAATAGTCGCGCATTCTTTGCTTGTGGGCGGCGCCAAATCCTGGCAATAGACTGGCCGCACCCGCCGGATGGGCAAAACCGGGAACAATCCAAACTCGGGCATCCGACTCTTCGTCGAACGAAAGATGTTCGGTGCATTCGTAGCTCTGAGGAATTCCGATCCAGCCCTCGACCGGATCATCAAACAATCCGGCGACGGCGACACCAGGATGCAGATGCAAACCGCGACCGATCTGATTTTTCTCGTCGGGAAAGTGGCTGCGCAGCGCCAGCAGAGCGGAACCAATCGCACTGCCGGCCAGGCACACTGGCGCCTGCACTGTCACGGTTGCGTGTGTGGCGCGAGCGCGCACGCCGACTGCTCGCCCGCCCTCGAGCAAAATCGCTTCGGCGCGACAGTCAGAAACAATCCGCGCGCCGGCACGCTGCGCTGCCGGCAACAGAACTTTAAGTGCGTTCTGTTTTCCGTCGACCGGGCAACCAAGTTCACAAAATCCTGACCCAACGCATCCCTCGCGATTATGCGACAGCACTGCGCCACGCCACCCCAGTTTCTCGACTGCGGATTTCAAAAGCGCGTTATTGCGGTTGATACGACGCGTTTCGATCGGCTTGACGTTGAGCTCCCGCTCCACCGCTTCGTAGTGCGGCAACAGGTCGCGCGTACGCCACCCATCGGGCCAGCGCGCGAGCACATCGTCGGGCGCGCGCTTGCAAAGATTGGTGTTGTGCACCGTCGAGCCGCCGAGTCCACGTCCCTGCAAAATCGTGACCGCGCCGTCGATCGTAGCGCGCGCGCCCGCCTCTTGAAACAAGAGCGGAATCATTTCATCTTCGCGCTGGGTGAACATTTCCGTACGCAGCGTCGGTCCCTCTTCGAGCGCCACCACGCGCAGTCCGGCAACGGCGGCTTGACGCGCCACCATCGCGCCACCGGCGCCGGTACCGACGACGCAGAGATCGGCCTCTAGCGTCAAATCCGATTTAAGATCGCGCGCAGAGACGATCTCCGTCATCGATTGCCCAGCGGTGGTCGCGGCAGCACCGGACCGGTGTAGCCGAGCTCTATCCAGGTGGTCGGCTCTCGATAGTAGGCCAAAAACGCGAGCGATCGTAGCGCTTGAAAACAGCGACGCCGAAACACCAACCGACTCACTTGCCAGTCGTACAACACGGCATCTTTGTGTGCATCACTCATGTGAGTGAATCTCGAAAATGAAAATCGCCAGGGACCGCTGGCGTGTTCGACAAGATGTAAGAGCGCTCGCAGATCTTTTTGCAGTGCCGGATCAAGGTTTCCAAGATAGCGATCGACAAACAGCGCCGTCTCGACACTGTTTTTGGGCCCGTCGCCGTCGCCAGCAACGATGCGACCAACGATGGCGTCGAGAATCAAGAATTCCTTGGGCGAAAGCACGCTCAATCGCGCCGCGATGTTGTCGTCGAGGTGATAGCCCGAAACGCTGCGTAGCATCGCCCCGCCGCCGAGAAGTGCAGCGGCACCCAACGACGTTCGCAAAAACCTGCGACGAGATACCACAGTGTATCCATACTACAATAGTTGCCATGCCGATTCTCAACCGTGAACGATGGCAGGAGTATGTCGGAGCGGCCGAAGAGATGTTTGCGCAGACCTCCACCGAACATGCGCCGTGGACGGTGATCGGCGCCAACCGCAAATGGCACGCGCGCCTGCAAGTGATGCGCACCGTGTTCAACGCCCTGCACGCCCGAGAATGAATTCTTATTTCAGACTGGCGAGCTCGGCGCCCGAGAAAAAGTAGCCGATTTCGAACTTGGCAGTGTCCGGGCCGTCCGATCCATGCACTGCATTCTTCTCGATGTCGGTGCCGTGTTTTTGCCTGATCGTTCCCGCCGCCGCTTTTTTCGAGTCGGTGGTACCCATCAATTCACGGTTGCGTGCAACCGCGTTTTCCCCTTCGAGCACCTGGACAATGCAGGGCCCGGAAGTCATGAATCGCACCAGGTCGCCAAAGAACGGTCGATCGCGATGAACGTAATAAAATCCCTCCGCGTCGGGTTTGATGATCGAAAATGTTCTTTCCATGGGTCGTCTCCTTGAGCGGTACTTGAGCGGTAGCTGATATCTAATAATGACGGTGATTACAAGCCAATAAGGAAGTTCAAGGGTAAGCGTTCACGCTCCGCTCGCCCTGAGCCTGTCGAAGGGCAGACTTCGACTGTATAGCCCTTCGACTTCGCTGCGCTCCGCTCAGGGTGCGCGGGCTGTGGGGCGTGAACGGTTACGTTCAAGGAAGTTCGAGCATGCTTGCTTCAGCGTCGAGCGCGTGTTACCCAAGGCGCATGATCTCTGTGTCGAAAAAAGTTGGGGTGGTGCTAGGGGTGGGCGCTCTGATGGGGTTCGGCGCTTTTTTGCACGTTGCTTGCAGCGACGTCAAATCGTCGCACGCTTCGAACAGCAAGCCCAAGGACAGCACCGGCACGCTGGCCAAAATCGACGACGTCACCATCACCATTGGCGAATTCCAGGAGCGCATCAACCAGCAATCGCCCTATGTGCGGGCGCGCTACACTTCGCTTGAGCGCAAAAAAGAGTTTCTCGACAATTTGGTGCGCTTCGAAGTGCTGGCTAAAGAGGCTGAGAAGCGCGGGCTTGATCATGACGCCGAAGTGGTTCGCACCATGAAGCAGGTGATGATTCAGCGCCTGCTCAAAGACGAGTTCGACAAGATGAAGCCGGACGATATTTCGGACGAAGAATGCAAAAAATACTACGACGCTCATCCCGACGAATACAACAAGGCCGAAGAGGTGCGGGTGGCGTCGATTCTGGTCAAGCATTCGGACACCGCCAGAAAGGTTCTCGCCGACGGCCGCATCAAAGGCGCCGACAACGCCGGCTTTCGCAATTTGGTGTCGCAATACTCGGTCGACCAGGCGAGCAAAGATCGCGGTGGCGACTTGCGCTATTTCGATGCCAACACCAAAGAGATTCCCAAAGAGCTCGTCGAGGCGGCGTTCAAGTTGACCAACGTTGGTGACAACTCGGCGCCCATCAAAACCAAACAGGGCTACGCCATCTTGAAGCTCACCGGGCGACGCAAAGGCGTCAGCCGAAAATTTGACGAGGCCAAGACCCAGATTCGCAATACGCTGTACCGCAACAAGCGACAAGAGGCGATGGACGGGTTCGTCAAACAGCTGCGCGAGAAAGCCAAGATCACCATCGACGACACCGCGCTCGGAAAAGTGAAAATCGAGGGTGCCGGCGGCGCGTTCCCTGGTCCTGGCGTGCCGCCGCCCGGCCCTGGTCAGTTTCATCCCGGCGCACCAGGCGCGCCGCAGTCGACACCGGTGATGCCGGGCACACCGCCGGGATCGTCCCAAATCGCGCTGCCGCCGAGCCACTAAGCCAATGCGCTCCGCAGTCGCGTTGCTGGGTTTTGCGCTGGCGCGATCGGCGTCGGCTGGCGC
>JAHFDU010000089.1:6014-12183 GCA_023248835.1 Myxococcales bacterium
GTGGATTTGCAGTCGGTAGCTGGAAAACAGGCGTGGCAGGAGCTCAAGCGCAAGCAGCTCGACAGCTTGATCAATTCGAAGCTGCTGCAGCAGCAGGCGGTGGAGATGAAACTCACCATCGAACCGGCGGAGATCGAACGTGCCATCGACGATCTCAAAAAACAGAACAACCTCGACGATGCGGGGCTTGCCGAAGCGCTCAAGCAGCAGGGGCAGACGGTTGAGAGCTATCGCCAGGACATGCGGCGCCAGCTGCTCGAATTCAAAGTGCAGCGAGAACTGGTGCGCGCGCGGGTCCACGTCGACGATGACGAGGTCAAGGCCTACTACGAACAGAACGCACGTCAACTAAGCGGTGAGCGATCGTATCACTTGCGGCAAATTCTGATTGCGCTGCCCAAAAACCCGACTGCGGCCGAAGTCGAGCGCAAACAGGCGCTCGGCGGCAAGGTGGTGTCGAGCCTGCGTTCAGGTCAGCAGTTCGTTGACTTGGCGAAACTATCCGACGACGAATCGACCAAAAGTTCAGGTGGCGATCTGGGTTGGCTGCCGAAAAATTCGCTGGCCGAGCCGCTCGACCAAGTGGTCGGCAGCATGGACGATGGCGACGTGCGCGGCCCGATTCGCACCGCGCGCGGTTTTTTGGTGCTGCAGCTGGTGGAGCACAAGACCAACGACTTGCGTCCGTTTAATGAAGTCAAAGAGCAGCTCAAACGCACATTGATGGATCAGCAGGCCGAGCGGGCCCGCGACGCCTGGCTCAAAGAGGCGCGAAAGAAAGCCCACATCGAATTGCGCTTGTAGGTCGTTATCCCGGAGGCCAGTTCATCGCCCGACCGCCGAGCACATGCAGATGGAGATGCAAGACCGTCTGCCCGCCTTGCGTACCGCTGTTGCAAACGACGCGGTAACCCGATTCGGCGACACCCGAAAGTCGAGCCACCTCAGCGACGGAAAATTGCAGATGGCCTAGCAGCGCCGCGTCCGGTTTTTTTGCCGCCGCCAGCGAGGTGATGTGCTGGCGCGGAATAACCAGAATGTGCGTTGGCGCTTGTGGATGAAGATCGCGGAAGGCCAGCGCCTGGTCGTCTTGCCAAACAATTTCAGTCGGCAATTCACCATCGCGAATCTTGCAAAACAGGCAATCGCTCATGCCCTCTTTTCACCCGCCTGTAGCATCACGTCAAGCCTTGGAGGCTTTGGCCCAGGGGCGCCCCCTCAACGTAGCGTTTCGCCCCGGCCTGGGTCGATCGGCTACACGGGGATGGTGCGGGGACTCGCCGAAACCCGCGTCCCCCATATCCAACAAGGCGCTTGTAGAATTGGCATTACACCTGCTATGTTGCTGCGCCGTACCCAATTCCCGTCACGCAAAACTTGAGGAGGACGCGATGTTGAAAGGGCTGGCAGATCGATTTACTGAGGGCGGATGGCCGATGTGGCTGATTCTCATCACCTTGGTGGTGAGCGTCGCGATCATCATTGAACGAGCCGTCTATTTGATCAAAGCGGGCATCGACAAAGATCAACTTCTCGCGCTGCTCAAGAGCCAGATCATGGCGGGCAACGTCCAAGGCGCGATCAAGGCGTGCTCGGGAAATCCAGCGCCGATGACCCACATTATTCTCGCTGGCCTGACCAAGTTCAACCGTCCCGATCATGAAGTGCAAGCGGCGATGGATGAATCGGCCTTGCGCGAACTGCCGCTGATCGAGCGCCGCACCGGATACTTGGCGCTGCTCGGCAACGTCGCCACGCTGATTGGTCTCTTCGGCACTGTCACCGGCCTTATCGACTGCTTCAAGTCGGTGGCTGGCGCTGACGCCTCGACCAAAGCGACGCTGCTGGCGCGCGGCATTTCAGAGGCAATGAACTGCACCTGGTTCGGCCTCATCACCGCGATCGTCGCGCTGCTCTGCTTCGCCGCACTCAACGGCCGCACTCAAAAGCTGCTCGACGACATCAACGAGGTCAGCGTGCAGGTGGTCAATTTGGTGGTCGGCCATCGCAATGCGATGAAGGGTTCGCAGGCGGCTTAGTCTTCACTCTGGGGTTCTTTGTAGAGGAGGTATTCCATGGGTGGAGCAGCACCTACAATCAGCGGCAAAGGCGGCAAGAAAGCGCTCGACGCCGCCATCAACCTGGTTCCGTTTATCGATCTACTGGCTTGTTGCATTTCGTTTTTGATCGTCACTGCCACTTGGGCGCAATTGGCGCGCATGAACGTGACGCAGAAGAACGAAGCACTCAATGCGCCGGTCAATCCAGATGACACGCCCAAGGTTAAGCTTATCCTGTTTATCGACAAGGGTGGCTACACCTTCACCAAGTCGACCGGCGAGTCGACGCAAATTCCGATGAAGCAAAATGAGTACGACTATTCGAAGCTCGCCGATATTCTCAAAGAGACCAAAGTAGCGCTGCCCGACCGTTCCGATCTCAGCCTCAAGGCATCGGATGGCGTGCTCTACGAAAAGATCATTCGCACCATGGACGTTGCGGTGTCCAATCAGTTCGCTGACATTGCTCTGAGCGACAAGGGAGGTGGCACGTGAGCGCCGACGCTAAGGCTGGGATGATCAAAGTTCCCGGGCCGCGCCTGCGACGTTTTGTGCCGCTGCGTTTTGTTCGCGCCCGTGGCCATGGTCGCAAATCGGTCTACGCTGAGCTCAACCTCACTGCAATGGTCGACATGCTCACCATCTTGGTGGTGTTTTTGCTGCAGATGTTTTCGGCCAGTGGAGAGCTCTCGGTGCAGCGCAACTTGGTACTGCCGGACGCGCGCAATTTTGCCGAATTGCAGTCGGCCGAAGTGATCGCCATCAACAATCAGGCGGTGACTTTTCACGACACGGTTGTCGATCTGGCCGATCTGGCCAAAGACGACAACTCCGACTGGAAGATCGTTCCGGTGCATGATCTCTTGATCCAGATCAAGAACAACTGGGCGCTGCTTCATCCGGGCGAGGCGTTCAACGAGATGTTGATTGTGCAGGCCGACAAGGGCGTCGATTTCAAAGTGCTCAAGAAGCTGCTCTACACCTGCGGCTTGGCCGGCTGGTCGAATGTCAATTTCGCAGTGCGCCAGGGCGGTAGAACGTAACCAATTTTCCCATCTTGAGTTTCGCTCATGCTGAGCTTGTGCTTCGACTTCGCTAGAGCATGAGCGGGGGTTGGGCCGCTCAGTCCCGAGCGCTTTTCTTTTTTGTGTTTGTGGAGAGGGAGAGGGGTCATGAAGAAATTATTGCTGCCGTTGGTGTTGCTGTTTGGTTGTGAATCGGATCCACGCGATCCGCAAACCTGGATCAAGAAACTGAGCGATCCGCGCGAGTCGCAAAACGCGATCTCGCAGCTCAAGCGGCTCAGCGATCCGGTCGCGGTTGGGCCGCTGATTGAGCATTTTAAGAAGACCAAAGATCAGGAAGCGTTGCGGGCGCTTGCAAATTTCAAAGACAGTCGGGCGCTGCCGCTGTTTATCGAGGCGCTGAGCTACACCGAGGATACGTTTGACAACGCGGCGATGGCGGCAAGGGCGCTGGCAGAAATCGGCGACAAATCGGCGGTCGATCCGCTGATTGTGGCGTTGCAAAAACCGCTGCCAATAAAGTCGCGCGCCAACGTGGTCAAGCTCGAAGTGGTCAAGGCGCTGGGCAAGACGCACGATCGGCGAGCTGCGATTGCGCTTGGCAAAGTGCTGGTGACTCCGGCCGACGAGCAGGATTTTTTCTTGAACCACGCCGCTGCCAATGCGCTCGCCGAACTCGGCGACGAGGCAGCTGCGCCGTCGCTGATTCGCGGACTTTTCATGGTCGGGCGCGGCGCCGATCTGTATCCAGCGTGCCGGGTGGCGCTGCTGTCGATCGGTGCGCCGAGCGTGGCGCCGCTCATCGAAGCGCTGCAGCGCAAGCATCCTGAGCTTGAGGCCGATGCCAAAAAATATGCCTATCGACCCGGCGTGATCGTTCAAAAAACCGCGTTCGTTCTGGGCGACTTGCGTGACAAGTCGGCAGTGCCGGCACTGCTCGCTGAGCTTGCTCGTCCGGCCGAGGGCGATTCGCATCGCGGCGTGCTGTTTGCGCTTGGCATGATCGCCGACCCGTCGACCACCAAGCAAATCGCTGCAGTGATGACCAACGCCAAAGCCGATTTTCGCGAGCGTGTTTCGGCCGCCGAAGCGCTCAATCTGGCGGGCGATGCTGCGGCGCTGCCGCTGCTTTTGACGACGGCGCAGAACGGCGACATTCTCAAAGACGGCCAGCGCTATCCCGACGTGCGCATGGCAGCGGCGCTGGCGTATGGACGCCTTGGCGGCGCGGCGGAGGCGGATGCGTTTGCAAAACTTGCCGCCAGTGAAAAAGCGATAAAACCAGTCACCGACGAGGCAGCAACGCGTCTATCGGTGGCCAAAGCGTGCAAGGCCGACGTCGTCTGCTACGAAAAAGAGCTGCTTGCAGTCGACAACAATACTCTGGTGCGTCAGGAAAAGGCCGCTTTCATGCTGGCGCGCCTAGGCAAACCGGCGCTGCCAGCGCTGCTCAAGAAGGTCAACACCCCCGAACCGGTGGTGCGTTTCGCCGTGCTCTACGGCATCGCCCGCACCGGAGATGCCAGCTGCGCCGAATGCAAAAAAGCGCTCACCGATCAGATCGACATCGATCGTGGCAAGAGCAACCTGGCGCCGCTGGTCGACGAAATGCGCGCGGTGATCGCCGAACTTGGCCACAAATAGCACATCGTTGAATTTGTTCCGATCTGACTGAGCCGTCCGATTGCCCTCCGTGCACCTATGTGATACGGAGGCAACATGCGAACTCAAAGTGTGTTATGGATTTGCGCGGTTGCGATGGCGGAGTGCGCGACCCAGCCGCTCGGGGTTGATTGTGCCCAAATTCAATCGAGCTGCCCCGCCGGCTTTGGTTGGGACGCCAATTGTCAATGCGTGCCCCAGGGTAGCGACCACGACGGTGGCTGCGTGCCGGCGATCTGCCCTTATCCGTCGTACTGGAGTGATCAGGCCTGTCGTTGCGTCACCACCTCTAGTCCTGACGGCAATTGGACATCGCCTGACATGGCTTGCCGAGCCTATCCCTGTCCGCCCGGCTATGACTTCGACTACTCCCAGTGCCAATGCGTGTTCTCTGATCGCCCCGACATGGCTTGCCCACCGGCGCCCTGCCCGCGCGGCTCGTACTGGGACTATTCGCTCTGTCAGTGTGTTGGTGTCATCATGGTCGATGCCGGCTGTTTGCCGACTCCCTGCCTACCCGGAGAGCACTTTAGCTACCGCCTTTGTCAGTGCGTCCCCAATCGAGTGGTCGACGCTGGCGGCGACGGCCCGCGCATGATCGACGCCAGCTCAAGCTGGAGCTGTGCTCAAGTCGCCTCTTGCGTCTCGAGCAACTGCGCCGATCTCAACTATCTATGCGTGAACGGTTGCATCAGAAACGGCACTCCGGCGGCGGCGGCAGCTTTTGCCGCGATCACCAATTGCGCTCAAAACAGCTGCCTTGGTTCTTGTCCCGGGGCTTCCTGCCAAGGCTGCGTCGTCATGAACTGCGGTAGCCAAGTCAATTACTGTCTCAGCAATTGAATCACAGATTTCTGAGGGGAAATCGGTTTTCTCTCAGAAATCTGTGGTGGCTGAACGTAATTTCAGCCATTTACGTGCAGGCACGATGTTTGCTTTAACTTTAACGACAAAGCCAAAATGGAGGATCTCATGCGAAATAGATTAATTGGAGTGTTCGGAACGCTTTTGATGGCCAGTTGCGCAACCGAAATAGCGCCGCGGGTGTAAGCCGAAGAGGTGACCAAGTCGATTGGTCCTGCCGGTGGCACCATCGCAGTAAAGGGAGAAATTCTTGGACTGACCGGAACGCAGCTTCAGGTGCCGGTGGGGGCCTTGGCGGCTGAGACTTTGATCACCGTCAAAGTCGGCCAAACCCACGTCGATGCCAAGACGCTGTCGCTCGGCGCCAGTGTGACGTTTGGCCCCGATAGCGTCACCTTTGCAACGCCCGCGACGCTGACGCTGCCCTTCGATGTCAAGAAGCTCGATGCGCAAGCGGGCGCCTATCCGGCGATTCGCGCGACCTCGACCAATGGCAAATCAGAAGATCTGAAAGTGAGCATGTCGACGGGAGTATTGATCGCACAGATCTCCCACTTT
>JAHFDU010000090.1:0-5083 GCA_023248835.1 Myxococcales bacterium
GTGTCTTCGACCTGGGCGCGAATTTGCTTCACTCGCGCTTCGATGTCGGCCTTCTTGCCCGCGCCTTCGATGATGGTGGTGTTGTCCTTGTCGACGGTGACGCGCTTGGCGCGTCCCAGATCCTTCAACTGAATGCCTTCGAGCTTGAGCCCGAGATCTTCGGTGATCGCTTGACCGCCGGTGAGCTTGGCAATGTCGACCAGCATCTCTTTGCGGCGATCGCCAAAGCCGGGGGCCTTGACCGCGCACACGTTGAGCGTGCCGCGCAGCTTGTTGACCACCAACGTGGCCAGCGCTTCGCCGTCGACGTCTTCGGCCAAAATGAGCAGCGGCTTGCCCGCTCGCGCCACCTGCTCGAGCAGCGGCAAGAGGTCCTTCATGTTGGAAATTTTCTTTTCGTGAATGAGCAGATAAGCGTCCTGCAGCACGGTCTCCATCCGCTCGGCATCAGTGACGAAGTAGGGCGAAAGATAGCCGCGATCAAACTGCATGCCTTCGACGACATCGAGCGAGGTCTCCATCGACTTGGCCTCTTCGACGGTGATAACGCCCTCTTTGCCAACCTTGTCCATCGCATCGGCGATCATGTTGCCGATGGTGGCATCGCCGTTGGCCGAAATGGTTCCGACCTGGGCAATTTCAGTCTTGCCTTTGGTCGGCTTCGACTGATTCTTGAGCTCGGCGGTGATGCGCTCCACCGCGGCGTCAATGCCGCGCTTGATCTCCATCGGGTTGGCGCCCGCAGTCACCAGCTTTGCGCCCTCGGTGAAAATCGCTTGCGCCAGCACGGTTGCAGTGGTGGTGCCGTCGCCGGCGACGTCAGAAGTCTTGGACGCGACCTCCTTGACCATCTGCGCGCCCATGTTTTCAAACTTGTTTTCAAGTTCGATCTCTTTGGCCACGGTGACGCCGTCCTTGGTGATGGTCGGCGCGCCCCACGATTTTTCGATCACCACATTGCGACCGCGCGGGCCGAGCGTGACTTTGACGGTGTTGGCCAGGGTGTTGAGTCCGTGCGCAATTTGCTGACGGGCGCGGGTATGAAAAATGATTTCTTTGGCAGCCATGGTTTCTCCTTTTACTTTTCCAGCACGGCGAGGACGTCGTCTTCGCGCAAAATGATGTGCTCATCGCCATTGAGTTTGACTTCCGAACCCGAATATTTGCCGATGAGAATCTTGTCGCCGGCTTTGACTTCAAGCTTGCGCACCGATCCGTCCTCGAGCACCTTGCCGTTGCCCACCGCTACCACCATCGCCTCGAGCGGCTTCTCCTTGGCGGTGTCGGGAATAAACAGCCCCCCCGCGGTCTTCTCCTCTTCAGCCAGCCGTTTTGCCAAAATACGATCGTGTAATGGTCGAATATGCATCTCTCTGCCTCCTCTAGGCGTTATGCGGCTTCAGGCCGCTTTAGACTTTTTTTTTACGTCACTGGTGGTTGATTCAGTTTTGGTTTCCGTCTTCGATTCTGTTTTTTCCGCCGCGTCCGATTTCTTCAGCGCTTTTTCGATCTTCTCGTCGCCCGAGAGCTTCGATCCCGACTCTGGGCTACCGGATTTGGGTGACGAGTAGAGATCTTTGTACCAGCCACCGCCCTTTAACTGAAACAGGGTCGCGCTGATCACTTTTGCGAGCTTCTGCTTGCCGCATTCCGGGCACTTCTTAAGCGGCGCATCCGCCAGCTTTTGCTGAATCTCAAATTGGTGCTCACAGCCATCACAGCGGTACTCGTAAAGCGGCATCGACGCTCCTCGTTGCGCAAGCAAAATAGCCATCCATTTTTTTTTGTCAATGTCTGAGTGAGAGTGCTAAAAACGCGGGAAATAGCTGGGAAAATCAAATGGTTGTAAACATATCAAAAAAACGTCAACGCGACAGGTCGAAATAGTAGCGGCAGAAATCGGTTCCTTTCCAATTCCAATGACTGGCCGAAGGGCCAGACAGCTCGACGTCGCCTTCGATCGCATAGAACTCTTCGAAATAAACCACGCGGTCGTTCGGCGAGCAGTCACCGCTACCGTCGGCGTCGACCACAACTGCGACAGAAGGATAGTAAGTATTCGAGGGGATCCCTCGCAGACAGGCCAAATCGAGCGCACCGGCTTGGACGTGCCCTTGCATCCACGCTACGATGGTGGACGGTTTTCCCGACAGATCCTGCGGCTCCACCGCTGACGCCCAAGCCGCACGGCCTTCGAATTCCGACAGGCCGCTGGCATGCACCGAGAAATTCCATAGCGCCGTCCCACTGCAGCGATCCCCTGCAAGAGCGTCAGCCGTCTCCACTCCTGGTCCAGGCGCGCTCCGGCATCCGGCCACCAGGCAGAGTAACCATGCTTTTTTTCGCATCGAGACCTCCGATAGAAGGCATCCAACCACCGTTCCCGAATGAGTAGTGTGTTTACTTTGTTTATTTTATTGTAATGAATTTATTTACACTCGAGGCGCGGCCTTTTACGAAATTCCGCATCCTGGTAGTGTTCGCCGCGATGGCCCTTACAGACTACGAAAAATACATTCGAACCGAAGAACTGCTTGGCTTGCAAAAACCCGCCACCGAGCTGTCCTGTCACGACGAAATGCAGTTTCAGATCGTGCACCAGGTGGCCGAGCTGTGGATGAAGCTGTGCGCGCACGAGCTTGGCCACGCGGTCGACCTGTTTGCCAAACACAAACTGGCCGCTGCGCTGCGCTCGTTTCAGCGAGTGCGCGAAATTCAGCGACTACTCGAAGCGCAGCTGTCGCTACTCGACACCATGGCACCGGGCGACTACATGACCATTCGCGAAGTGCTCGGTCGCGGCTCGGGACAGGAGTCGCCAGGGTTCAAGCGGCTGTTGCAATTGCCGGCCGAGATCTGGCCGCGGTTTGAAAAACTTTTGCACAAGCACGACCTACCGCTGCGGACGATCTACGAAAAGCCCGAGGCACAACCCGAGCTTTTTGCCCTGGCCGAGGCGCTGGTCGATTTTGACCAGCATTTGCAGTCGTGGCGCATGCGGCACTTGCTTTTGGTCTATCGACAAATTGGCGCCGGCACGCCTTCGCTCAAGGGCAAAGCGTCCGAACTGCTCGCCGACGGGATGAAGCATCGCTTTTTCCCAAAACTGTGGCAGGTGCGCGACGAGCTGTTTGCCAAGTGGTCGAAGACCCACCCTTACGGCGCCGACAAGGGCTATCACGGGTAGACGTGGATCCGCTGCTTCGATATCGCGATCAGTTTCCCGCGCTCGAAAATTCGGTCTACCTGATTTCGCATTCGCTCGGCGCGATGCCAAGGCGCACCGAGCAAGAGCTGCAAGCGTTTGCCGATCTGTGGGTGCAAGAGGGCATCAACGCCTGGCACACCTGGCTGCCCGAAGTCGAACGCGCCGCCGAGCGAGTCGGAAAAATTATCGGCGCCCCGGCCGGCACCATGATCATGCTGACCAACGTGTCGGAGGCGCAAGCGCGCATCGCCAGCTGCCTCGACTACTCGGGCGCTCGCAAAAAAGTCGTCTATTCAGAACTCAATTTCCCGTCGGTGAGTTATCTCTGGCAGTCGGAAGCGCGACGCGGCGCCGAAGTGGTCGTGGTGCCGTCGGACGACGGAATTTTGGTTTCGACCGAGCGGCTGTGCGCGGCCATCGACGAGCGAACCCTCATTGTTCCGATTTCGCATGTGCTGTTTCGTTCCTCGGCGATAAAAGATGTGCTGGCGATCACGCGGCGCGCGCATGAGGTCGGCGCACTGGTGCTGCTCGACTGCTATCAATCCGCCGGCGTCGTACCCTTCGACGTAACCAAACTCGACGTCGATTTCGCCTACGGCGGTTCGGTCAAGTGGCTCTGCGGCGGCCCCGGCGCCGGCTATTTGTATGTGCGCAAAGATCGCATCCCAGAATTTTCGCCGCGCGTCACCGGCTGGTTTGGCCATGAAAAGCCGTTTGCCTTCGCCATGCCCGAGCAGCGCTACGCCGAAGGAATTTGGCGCTTCATGGCCGGCACACCGGCGATCGCCGCGCTCTACCAGGCCCGCGCCGGCGCGGAGATCATCGCTGAAATCGGCGTCGACAAAATTCGGCAAAAATCGCTGCGCCAAACTTCTCGCATCCTGCAAATTTGCGACGCTGCCAACTACCGAGTGAAAACTCCACGAGAAGATAATCGTCGTGGTGGCACCGTCTGTTTTGATTTCGACGGCGCCGCTCAGGTTGCCGAAACACTTTGCCAAAAAAAGTTTTTTTGCGACCATCGCCCAGGCTCTGGGATTCGCGTCTCGCCCCATTTTTATTCCACCGACGAGGAGGTCGAACGTTTCATGCAAGAGGTCGCACGTCTTAAAGGTGCTTTGTGAGCGCGCCCAACCCCTTTGCCCCACCGCAGGCCGACAGCGCGCCGCGGCCGCCCGGCGAAGTCCGGCTCTACAGTCCAGGTGCGCTGCTCGGTTTCACCATTCTTTTCAGTCCATTGGTCGGCGGCGCGCTGGCGGCGGTCAATTGGAGTCGGCTTGGTGAACACGCGCGCGCCCGCACCACTTTGCTTTTGTGCTACGCGCCGTCGCTGATTTTCATGGTGGTAGCCGGGCGCGCGGCCGAAAAACACATCGACATTCTGCGTCTCCCCGCCCTGATGTTGTCGATCGGGCTCGGCAGCTGGCTGCGCAGTTCGTTTGTTGAACCCTACCAAAAACATCTCGAAGTGGGCGGCGCCAAAGGTTCGCTGCTCTGGGCCGCGGTGGTAAGCCTGGCGCTCTTGTGCGGACTGATCGTTCTGATTGCGCTGCTCATCGCTGCCAAAGGTGCACCGTGACTACGCTCATCAATCCGCCCGAACTTGCAAAACCGCGCGGCTATTCGCACGCCGCCGTCGGACAGGGCAGCCTGATTGCGCTCGCTGGCCAAATCGGCTGGGACCAAAAAAGCCAGCTGGTTTCGCCGCAATTCGCGCCACAATTTCAAAAAGCGCTCGAAAATCTGGTCATCGCGCTCAAAGCTGCCGGCGGCGCCCCCGACGATCTGTTGTCGCTGCGCATCTACGTCACCGACAAGAAAAAGTATCTCGCCGCGGTCAAAGAGGTCGGCGCCGCCTACCGATCGCTGCGC
>JAHFDU010000090.1:5093-12179 GCA_023248835.1 Myxococcales bacterium
CTCATTGAAGTGCAAGATCTTCTCGAGCCCGGCGCCCTCTGCGAAATCGAAGGACTGGCCGCCATCGGCCCGATTCGTGGATAGCGCTTTATTCGCTTTATTCGATCGGTCGCGTTTGGCGGGTTCATCGGGCTATCCTCGAGTGGGCTCACTCCGGGGTTGTTCCCAGGCGAAGACGGTTCGGCGAACTCGACGCGACAAATCAAGGCTGGTAGACGGGAGAGTCCGCGTCCTGAACAAGCAGCGTGGTCGCTCCGGTGGCGCGATTCAGCCCGAGGACTTCTTTCGACTGTCCGGTCTGGTGCGAGAATGCAATGGTCACTGCATCGCGGGAAAAGGTGGGGTGAGCTTCGCGCCCGCTGAGGGTGGTGACTTGCCTCATGTCACTCCCGTCGGGACGAATCGTGAAAATGTCAGCCTCGTCGACGACTGAAATGTCGCCGACTGAAATGGCGATTACGTCACCTGCTGGAGACCAAGTTGGGTCGCTTGCCGATCTTGAGGAAACGAGCTTGCGCGGGTTCGAACCGTCACTCTGAGTAATCCAGACGCCGTCATAGCTGGCGAAGACAAGAAACTGCCCATCTGGTGACCAAGCCGGTTGTTCGCCCCAATCTACGACCTTGATAATGCAGGCGCCCAGGCCGTTCGGGCAGTTCGCACCGTTCTCTGCGACGGGCATGACGAACACGGAAGGGACCCATAGGTCGATTGCGTGAAATGCCAGGCTCGTCCCATCAGGGGACCATGAGAGTCCACCCAGACCGCTTCCATCCTGCACCGCCTGCTGTAGACCCTCCCATGTGAGGAGGTCGGTCAACCCATTTCCATTTGATGCCATCGAGTAGAGAGCGAAGCCGGGCACAGTCATGCTTCCCCTGGCAAACGCGATTCTTTCTCCGCTTGGCGACCAGGTTGCCGAAAAATTGAAGCCCTGTGTGGTGAGTTGTTGTTCGCCGGTTCCGTCTGCAGCCGCGACGAAAATGTGCTGTTCGTTCCCGACTGTCCGCGTGAAGAGGAGTTTCTCCGTGGCGCCGGTAGACCCTGCATCAGCGGTTGATGCGTCAGAGGTCGACGCGTCTGGGATTGGGGATTCTCCGTCCGGCTCCTGGACGAGAACACCACTGCACCCGACGATCAAACAAAGTAGCCAAATTATTTTCATTACGGCCTCCCCGATAACGCGATCCAGCCATGATTCCGGAGCGGCCAGTGTGTTTATTTTGTTTACGTTATTGTAAGTAGTTTAATTATGGATAGTCGCTGTCGAGGGCAGTCCATGCAGACAGCTCAAGTCGATCCGCCCGTCTTGAACGCGGCCGCTTATCGACGCCACAATTGTGTGACTAGAAATGTCGTCGGGCGCTCTGGGCTCCACCACTGAGGCCCAGAGGACGCGCCCTTCAAAAAACGAGGCTGGCTCTTGTAAGAGCCTGAAAACATTCAACTCGTCACGCTATCCATGTACCGTTGGCGCCAATTTGAGCCGTTCCACGCGCGACCCTACACCTATGTCTCTAAGGAGGAACTTCCCCATGCGAAAATGTCTCGGCACTACTCTTCTAGTTCTCCCACCGCTCGTCGCCAGCCTGATTTTAGCGCCTGGATGTCGTGGTCTGCCGACGCCCGATCAGGATCAGGCGGATGCGGCAGACGTTTCGCCCACCGACAGCGCGACAGACATGCCGACTGCCGACGCGACCGACAACTCAAGCGATGACGCCGGCAGCCCAGACATGGCGTGGTCTTGCAGATCCAGCTGTCCGAGCTGCGGCACCGACGAAATTTGTGTAAATCCTTCGACCGCTCTCAGCGATTTTGAGCCTTCGTGTCTCAAGCGCTGCAGAGTCAGCGACGACTGCTCTTCCGGGATGCGCTGCGCGATCTTCTTTGGCACGCCCGATGTCGGCCCCTTCTGCACCTCGACCACCCTGCCGCGCGGCTGCCGCACCGCTCCGCCTGGATGGCATTGCGATTTCGCCGGCGAGTATTGCCGTGATGCCAACACGCTGTCGCGGCAGTACAGTTCGCCGTCGAATTTCACCTGTGGCTACGAAAGAATCGCCTGCCCAAACGGTTGCCTCACCCTGTCGATAAGCCCACCACGGGGGAGATGCCAGTAACCCGACAACACCCTTAACCCGGCTGGCGCCGCCAATAGGCTTGAAAATTTGCCTCTTCCCATTCCTCTCGTAAGCGCTCGGCCGCTTCTATAGAGCGATGTTTGTAGACGCCGGGCGGAAAAGTTCGCTGACAGGTGCGGGCGGCAAAATCCCAGACGCTGGCGATGGCGCGTTCGAGCTCCGGATCGCCCGGCTGCCGCCACAGCGCGTCCTCCATCTCCTGTAGGCTGCGAAACTTTCGCACCGGCATTACTTCTTTCCCAGTTTGAAGCGTCGTCGCAAGGCTTCGGCGTCTCCCCAATCCTTGGGACGAATCGTCCCTTTTTTCATCGCGTACAGCGTCTCAGGTGTTACCACTGTAACCGCGAGGCCGCCAAAGTCGACCGAGCGAGCCACCAGATCTTCGAATCGAAACGCCTCGCCGAGTCTGGTCAGAATATCGATGTGAAAATTGCCTTCCGGAGGGATGTACTGTATCGCCGGATATTCGCCCAGCAGGTCGGCGGTGGTGATGTCTTCAATGTTGGGATCGTCAAACACGCGGTGCAGCGCTGTTCTTAAGCGCTCGATGTTGTCCGCTTCAGGTGCGACGAAAATGTCGAGGTCTTCGGTTGCTCTCGCCAGGCCAAGCAGATTGAGCGCGACGCCGCCGAACACCACGTATTTGACCCGCTCTTGCTCGAGCGCCTGCAGTACTTTCTTGACCAACTCGGCGTTCATCCTGAGGGAGATTTTAACACTGATTTGGCGAAAGTGAGTTTGTCGGGACTCGGCCGCTGTGCTATACGCCGCTCGATGGAAGAGCTGTTTTCCGAAATCAAACCGGCGCTCACCCAAGACGAGGCCTTGGCCGAGGCCAATCGCTGTCTGTCCTGCTTTGACGCGCCCTGCACCCGCGCCTGTCCGACCCACATCGATGTGCCGGCGTTCATCAAAAAGATCGCGACCGGAAATTTGCGCGGCAGCGCCAAGACGATTTTTGACGCCAACGTTCTCGGCGCCTCGTGTGCGCGCGTTTGCCCGACCGAGGTGCTGTGCGAAGGCGCCTGCGTCATGCACGATTTGCACGCCCGCCCAATTCAGATTGGCCAGCTGCAGCGCCACTCCACCGACTGGGCGATGGCCCACGCCATGCTTCCCTTTACCAAGGGCACACGTCGGCGCGGCAAAGTGGCGATCATCGGTGCCGGTCCAGCCGGACTTGCTTGCGCGGCTGGCCTCGAGCAGCGGGGCATCGACGCAGTGATTTTCGAAGCCGAAAAAGAGGGCGGGCTCAACACCACCGGCGTTGCCGACTACAAGATGACGGCGGGCTTTTCTCGTCGAGAAGTGGCGTTTCTCAAACAGTCGGGCCTGACCATCAAATCGGGCGTGCGCGTCGGCAAAGATATTTCGCTCTCCGATCTGGAGCGCGATTTTGACGCCATTTTCATCGGCGTTGGCCTTGGCCGCGTCGGCAAGCTCGGTATTGCAGGCGACACTTTGCCGGGCGTGGTCGACGCCATCGATTTTATCGCCGCGCTCAAACAGAGCCATCAAACCCCAGTCGGCAAAAAAGTTGTTGTCATCGGTGGCGGCAATACTTCGATTGATGCGGTCACCCAGGCACTCGCCCTCGGCGCCGAGGAGGTCACGCTCACCTATCGCCGCAAACTGGAAGAGATGCCGGCCTATGAGCATGAAGTCGAGCTGGCGAAAAAATTTGGCGCCCGGTTTGAGTTTTCGCTTCTGCCAATACGCATCATCGGTGAAGGCAAAGTGCAAGCGATCGAGTTTAGTCGCGACGACAAGGTCGTGCGCATCGACTGCGACATGGTGATTTTGGCGACCGGGCAAAAACCGCACCTGCCATTTTTCGAATCGCTGCCGAATGTAAGAATCGAACGCGGCTCGGTCGTAGTGAATGAAAAAATGCAGACCACCAATCCCAAATATTTTTCCGGTGGCGACTGCGTCTCCGGCGGCAAAGAGGTGGTCAATGGCGTCGCCGACGGAAAATTAGCGGCGCAATCGATCGCTATATGGATTGAGGGCAAGCATGGCTGATCTGTCGATTAACTTTTGCGGCATTCGCTCGCCCAATCCGTTTTGGTTGGCCTCGGCACCGCCGACCAACACTGGCGATCAAGTGATGCGCGCCTTCGACGCCGGCTGGGGCGGCGCGGTGTGGAAAACGCTCGGCGATCCGATCGTCAATGTCTCGTCGCGCTACGCTTCGGTCGACTTCGGATCGGTCCGCATGATGGGGCTTAACAACATCGAGCTCATCACCGATCGCCCACTCGACGTTAATTTGCGCGAAATTGCGGAAGTAAAAAAGCGCTATCCCAAGCAAGTCGTGATCGCCTCGCTGATGGTCGAATCGAAACGCGAGGCCTGGCACCAGATCGTCAAGCAGGCCGAAGGCGCCGGCGCCGACGGTCTCGAGCTCAACTTCGGCTGTCCGCACGGCATGAGCGAACGCGGCATGGGCGCCGCAGTCGGCCAAGTGCCCGAGTACGCCTGCCAAATCACCGAGTGGGTCAAACAGGTCGCGCGTACGCCAGTGATTGTTAAGCTGACGCCCAACATCACTGACATTACTTACCCTGCGCGAGCGGCAAAAAAGGGCGGCGCCGACGCAGTGTCGCTCATCAACACCATCAACTCGATTATGAGCATCGATCTCGATTCGTTTTCGCCGCGGCCCGACGTCGCTGGCCACTCGGCCCACGGCGGCTACTGTGGCCCGGCGGTAAAGCCGATAGCGCTCAACATGCTCGCTCAAGTGGCAAAGGATGCGCAGGTGGCGATCCCGATTTCCGGCATCGGCGGTATTTCCAATTGGCGCGACGCGGTCGAGTTCATTCTGCTCGGCGCATCGACGGTGCAAGTATGCACGGCAGTGATGCACTACGGCTTTCGCATTGTCGAAGACATGGTCGAGGGATTGTCGAACTACCTCGATGAAAAAAAAATCGCCAGCGTTTCAGAGCTGTGCGGCCGCGCTCTGCCGCGCGTCAGCAGCTGGGAAAACCTCGATCTCAACTACAAAATAGTCGCTGCGGTCGATGAGCAAAAATGCATCGGCTGCGGTCTCTGTTACGTCGCCTGCAACGACGGCGCCCACCAGGCGATCGGCGCCCGCGCCAAAAATGGCCGCACCGAAGTCGAAATTCTCGAGGACAAGTGCGTCGGCTGCAACCTCTGCAGCCTGGTCTGCCCCGTCGACGGCTGCATCTCGATGAAGCAAATCGACGCCGGCCGCCCGCCACTGACCTGGAAGGAATACCAGCGCAATCCGAACGCACACACGCACTTAGCCCACAAGTAATTCTCCGGTTTTGCACGGCGCAGTCGAACACTTTGCTGCCAGTTTGATCTTTGAAACCAGGTACTTGATCTTGGCTGTATGACAGATCACAGTCATGCGCACGACCATGATGAGAGCCATGAAAACCGCTTGCCTTCTTGTGCTGTTGGTCCCCGCCGGCGCCGATGCAGCCTCACACCTCCATTCGTGGCAGCTTGAAAACGGATTGCGAATATTGTTCATTGCTGATCACAAAGCGCCGGTAGTAACCGTCCAGGTTTTTTTTCACGCTGGTTCCAAAGACGAACCGGCAAACAAGCGCGGCATGGCGCACATGTTTGAACACATGATGTTCAAGGGATCGGTGCACGTCCGTCCTGAAGAGCATGCTCATTTTATCAGCGCGGTCGGGGGCCAGGACAACGCGTTTACCACCGATGACTTGACCGCCTACCACAACACCGTGCCGCCGAGTGCACTCGAATTTACTTTGCAGCTCGAAGCTGAACGCATGCGCAATTTGCTGCTGACACAGAAGACCATCGACTCAGAGCGCGAAGTGGTCAAAGAGGAGCTGCGATTGAGACTTGAGAACAACCCGATCATGCAAGGACTCGACAAAGTGCTCCATCTTGCCTACACCGTGCACCCTTATCGACAGTCCGCCATCGGCGAAAAGGCCATGCTCGAAACCGTCACCATTTCAGACTGCCAAAAGTTTTACGATGCCTACTATCGACCGAACAACGCCACTTTGATCGTAGTTGGCGACACCGACGAAATGACATTGCGGCGGCTCACCGAGAAATACTTCGCGCCGCTGGCTCGCGGCCAAGACCCCAGCCGCACTCACATCGTCGAGCCGCCCCAGGACGAGAAGCGCTCGGCCAACCTGTCTTTGTCGGTGCAACTGCCGGTGATGATCGGCGCCTATCACATTGCCAACGGCGCCAACGACGACCGCTACGCGCTCGAAGTGTTGCAACAGATTTTGTCGGGCGGAGAATCTTCGCGGCTGTATAGCCGATTGGTACGCAAGGACAAGACGGCAGTTGCGGCGGGTGGTTTTGTTTTCGATCACGAGGATCCCGGGCTATTTCTTATTTACGCCGCCTACTTGCCGTCGAGCGATGCAGTCCGCGTCGAGGCTGCTCTGCAAGAAGAAATCGCTAGGACAAGGCACTATTTGGTCGATGCGCATGAGCTCACCAAAGCGCGCAATCAGCTGGCGGCACAGGCGGTGTTTCGCCGGGAACGGGTGGCCGACGTTGCAACCCAACTTGGAACCGATGGATTGGTTGCGCACAATTTTGAGCGCGGTTTTTCCGGCGACCGAAAATACGACGCGGTGACCGCTGAAGACATCACACGGGTGGCGCAGAAATACTTACTCGACAGCAACGAGAGCTTTGTCACCCTGGTACCGCAGTCGAAAAACCAGCCAGGTGCGAAGTGAAACCGAGCCAGGCAAAATTGGCAGCCGCTCTGGCAATTCTATTCGCGCTGCCCCTCGACGCGGCAGAGGATCGGTGGGCGCACCGCAACGATTTGATCGTTCCGCCGCAAATTGTGCCGTCGACAAAAGTAGATCTGGGGGCACGTGAACGGTTCGCGCTCAAGAACGGGCTCTCAGTCTTGGTGGTGCCGCGTCGCAATGTTCCGAGCGTCGAT
>JAHFDU010000091.1 GCA_023248835.1 Myxococcales bacterium
GGCGCCAAGGTTGAGCGTCGCGTAACCACCGTCGGAAACGCCGCCTTGGCGAGTCGAAAAGCCGTGTCGTGTCGACAGCGACGAGGAGGTCAGAAACATCATCGCAACGCTTTCAAGGCTGCGGCAAAATCATCCGGCAGATCGGTTTCAAAACGCACGGTTTTTCCCGTCGCCGGATGAACAAAACCGAGCACGAACGCATGCAGCGCCTGTCTACCCAACACGCCAGCGACTGAGCGCAGTTTGGCCTCGCGGGGCGTGCGGCCATAGGTTTCGTCACCGAGAAGCGGATGGCCGTGGTCGGAAAAATGAACGCGAATTTGATGGGTGCGTCCGGTCTCGAGTTGCACTTCGACGAGCGTAGCGCCGGCCAAGCGCTCGCGCACTTTCCAGTGCGTCACTGCCTGCTTGCCAGTGTGAACACGCGAAGAGAATTTTTTTCGATCGCGCGGATCGCGACCGTATTTCGATCGAAACGTGCCTTCGGCGTCGACCACGCCCTGCACCAGCGCCAAGTATTTTCGCTCGAGCGAATGGGAAGAAAACTGCTCTTGCAACCGGGTCAGCGTCGGTTCGTCTTTGGCGATCACCATCACTCCGGTGGTGTCTTTGTCGAGCCGATGCACGATGCCCGGGCGCCGCTCGCCGCCAATCGCCAAAGCATCGCCGCAGTGGTGTAACAGCGCATTGACCAGCGTACCCGACTGGTGCGAGGTGGCAGGATGCACCACCATGCCGGCGGGTTTGTCGAGCACCAACAGATGCGCATCTTCAAATAGAATTTTGAGCGGAATTGCTTCGGGACGATCTTCGACGCTGACCGGCGGCGGCGGCGAAAATTCCACCTGGTCGCCGACTTTCAATTTTCGCCCGGCCTTGCCCACCGCGCCACCGACGCGGACCTCGCCCTCGTCGATGCGGCGACGAATTTGCGAGCGCGAATAGGGCAGCCCTCGCGCTTCGGCGGCGAGCCAAACGTCGAGCCTCGCTCCCTCGCCGCTAACGTCCACCGTAAATTGAAATTTTTTCTGCGCTACCACAACTTGGACTTGATGTGTCCTTTGGACTTGACCATGACGTCGATGATGGCGCGATCGTAGAGATTGAGTTTGTAGATGTCGTCGTTGACGCGCGCGCGAAACAGCGCCCGCCCCTCGTCAAGATGGGTCTTCATCACGTCAAACAGGGTGTCCTGCTCGATGCCTTCGGTGATTTCTTTTTCGTGGTAGAGCGTCAAGTCGGAGGCAATGGCGCGCGCCAGCTGCCGCGCTCGCTCGGGCGTATCGATAAGTTTTTGCATGGGCGGCAGTGTACTCTAAGCACGGTTTTGCAATCAAGCTGGGGTTCGACGCTATTCAAACCCAAGTGCCATTCGGATCGCCTGCTCGACCGCCGGCCATCGAGCAAATGGGAGTGTCGCTACGAGTGGGCCAATCCCTCCGCGATCAACTGCGCGAATCCACTCTGGCTTGAGCACACAGGAGCTGGGCATGCCGTCCTGTGGGGTCAGCAAAACCTCCCAAGGCAGGCCTCGCACTTGGGTCGAAAGCGGAATCACGGGAATCTGTGACCAGGACTCGAGCGACTCTGAACGTCCGAGCACCAACACCGGCCGCCGCTTATCCGGCCTGTCAAAACGAAACCACCGAATGTCGCCTCGCTGAATCAACGGAACTATGGCCAAGTTTCTGGTTCGTCGAGAATTGGGCCCTGCTTGTCACCCGCTGCCCAAGCGTTCCACAATTCGTTCAATTCGGCTTCGTCATGCGGCAGCGCATCGGGGGCGAGCTCCTGCATCTCCACTTCGACTCGGCGTCCCTCCATCTCGGGAAACGCTTCGTCCAGAACAACGGTATTTTGACGAATCACTCCATGAGCCTTGCGCGTCATACTGACAATTATAGCACTGTCCTGGTCAGCGCACTTTCCATAACTGCCGTTTGCCCATTGCTTTGGCGACGAAAAATACGCCGATTGCCTGAAAAGCGATCATGGCGAGAAACAATGTAGTGGATTGAAACATCGGATCGTAGCGAGCGAAAATCAGATAGAAAATGAGCACAATATTTGCAATCGGTAGCCACGAAGTTGTGCCCTCGGGCCCACTGGCGGAAAAAATCGACGCTGCTACGATCGCGAAGAAGACTACCGTGGTGACAAGAACAACCGACGGCACGACAACACCTGGTTGTAAGAGCGGGCGTAGAAAATATTCGCCGAAGCCAACCACCACGATCGGTGTTGCTACCAAAAACGCAAAACGCCCGCTGTCACGCCGCACAGCTGCAGGCGCTAGCGGAAGTCGCGACAATACCCGGCGATAGGCAGGATAGTGCGTGATGGCGGCTCCTACCTGCAAGCCACAGAAGAGCGGAAGCAGCCCGTCGAGGATAAAGCCCGACCTCGCGCCAGGCCCAAACACGCCAATTTGTATCGCAATCCAGACGAGTACGAATATCCACTGTGATCGCAACCATAGCCACTGCATGTGAAGCAGCGGTCGCCTGGTCGTGGGTGGCGAAAAGAATTCGACCGCTGGTGACTCAGGCCTTGCAGATTTGTCCCATTTAAAGGACAGCCACCGATCGGGAAACACCCACAGCCCGATTGCAACGCTCAGACCGAACAAAACACGCGCGAGAAGAGTGTTTGGAATAGGAGAAACTGCGACGGCGAAAACCAACGCAAAGGCCGACATAGCCCAAAGGGTGAAATCGGGACGCCCGCGAACCGGATCAATAGCGACTGCACGACTGGCAAATAAGATGGACGAGAGGCCGACTACATAAAAACCAGGGAACCCACGAAAGCTGCCAATCAGCCACGGATCTCTTGGTAGGAGGGTCAGGATAAACGTCCCAGTGGCGAACATCAGGCTCCACAAAATGACACTGCCTGCAGCCAAGTGGCGCCACGTCACCGGCAACGGCCGGTACAGCCCATTGAAGCCTTTCCGTGGCGGCTGCTGCGCGCCTGCGACCCAACCGATGCCGGTCCAAGCTGTGACCGCACGAAGCCCGACCATTAGCGAGCAAAACCCCAGCAAGACGATCGGGTGAAGAACCGGCTCTTTGAATCGCTCTGGCGTTGAAGTAATGGTCATCAAAGGTAGGATCAGAAGCAGGCCGAAAAGCCAACGAAGCAATGCATACGGCCATCCTCCCGGCCGCCCCACCTCAAGTCGGAAGCGCAACTGAAGCAGTTTCAACACCAGCATCATCGCGTCGGCTCCTGGGCGAGGCGCTCTTCGAGGGTGCCGAAGGCGGCGGCGACGTTGGGCGGATCGCCGTCGGCGCGAATTTCTCCTCGGTGCAGCAGCACGACGCGGTCGCAGATGCGCTCGACGTCTTCGAGCTGATGCGAAGCGATGAGCACGGTGCGGTCGGGATCTTTGACGATGGAGATGAGCTCGCTCATTAGTTTGCGGCGCGACGGCACATCGAGTCCGGTGGTGGGCTCATCGAGCAGCAGCACTTTGGGCCGGTGCCCGAGTGCCATCACCAGGCGCGCGCGGGTGGCTTCGCCTTTGGAGAGTTCGCCGATCCGTTTGTCGAGGCGAATTTCAAAGCGCTCGATGAGATGGGTCACCAGCGCGTGGTCCCAAGTCGGATAAAACGGCGCCAGCAGTTTGAGGTGCTCGCCGATGCGCACTGGCAACAGTGTCATGTCGTCCGACATCCAGCCGAACTGCTGGCGCACCGCCACCAGATCGTCAAACGGATCGAGCCCGAGCACCGTCATTTTTCCAGCGTCGGGAACAAGAAAGCCGGCGATGCTGTCGACAAGCGTCGTCTTGCCCGAGCCGTTGTTGCCGACCAGGCCGACGATGCTGCCGGCGTGCAGATCCAACTCGTCGACCTTTAACTCAAATTGTCCGCGACGGACCCGAAGTCCGCGCACCGAAACTGCAGTGATCATCGCTGCTCCTTTTTCTTAAACGTTTTTCGAATCGCTTCAAAGGCAAGTTTACAAACGCGCTCTTCGCCCACAGCGACGCGCTCGGCCCTTTGCGCGGCGAGCAGAAATTCGCTCGAGACCTGATCTTCAAAGTGCTTTTTTGACGCCACCTTGGCGCCGTCGGCGACAAAGGTGCCGCGCCCTTGGTGCGACACGATTAGGCCTTGGGCTTCGAGCTCCTCGTAGGCACCCTTCACTGTGATCACCGAGACCAATAGCTCAGCCGCGTATTCGCGAATCGACGGCAGCGGGTCACCCGCCGCAAGCACGCCCGAGCGAATGCGCTCGGCCAGCTCTTCGGCAAGCTGGCGATAAAATGGCTTGCCCGAAGATTTGGAAAGCACGATGGGACGACCTAACATACTGTTCATATACACATACACAGAATACACAGTCAAGCGTTATCGTCTTTGGCCTTCGACAGGCTCAGGATGAGCGGCCATAAGTCCCCCCCCGATTATGCTGAACTTGTCGAAGCACAGGCTCAGGGCGAGCGGAGCGTGGAGGCGTGAACGGCTACACTCGCGGAAACTATTACCGTGGGGGCGTGAACTATTTTTGGATGCGCTGTTTGAAGAGCATAGACAGGGCGGCGAAGCCGTCGGTCCAGGAGAGCTTTTTGCCTTCGCTGTGGCTGCGCGGCTGGTAGCCGATCGGCAACTCGACAATACGAAAACCGCGCTTGAGCAGCTGCGCGGTAAGCTCGGGCTCGATCTCGAAGCGCGCCGCTTTGAGAGTCAAACTCTGCAGCACGTCGCGGCGCAACACTTTGTAGCAGGTCTCGATGTCGGTCAGCCGCGTGCCATAGAGCAGATTGGTAGTGACCGCGAGCAGTCGATTGGCGAGATAGAAAGTGAGCGTGCCCTTGCGTGTGCCATCCAGAAATCGCGAGCCGTACACCACGTCGGCGCCACCCTCGACGATCGGCACGATCAACTTGACGAACTCTTGCGGATCAAGTTCGAGATCGCCATCCTGAATCGCGACGATGTCACCCTCGGCGTAGGAAAACCCAGTGCGCACCGAGGAGCCTTTGCCAAGATTGACCGGATTGTGGTGCACCACGATTCCGGGAATTTTCTCGTAGGAGGCGAGAGCCGGTTTGGTGCCATCGGTCGAGCAGTCATTGACCACGATGATCTGTTTTTCGAGCGGCACCGCGCGGACTTTTTCGATAAGCTCGGCGACCGTGCGCTCTTCATTGTAGATCGGAATGACAATCGAAAGTTTCACCGCGGCTACTCTATCCTTGCCTGCTCATAGCGGGCAAAAAAAGTCTGCACCACGAGGGCAATGTCGAGGCGCAAGAAGCGCGCGTACTCGACCAGAAAACCACGTAAATAGACCGGCGCCGGCAGCGCCTTCCAGTTCTCGGCTTCGATGGCGCGCAGGTGAGCGATGCCGATTTTGCTACGCTCAGCGATCTCCAAGAGTTCAACTCCGGCCGTTTCGCGCAACCGCTTGAGCAACGCGCCCGAAAACTCAGTCGTGGCATCAAGCTCGGGCTGCGGTAACTGCAGGCGGGTTTGCGCTTCCTGGCGGCCGAGCTCGCGCGGCCGAATCGCGGGCTCGCTTACCGGCTGGGAAAATACGCCGTCAGGAAAGCGCTGCAGATCATAGGCGTGGCGCCTTTCCGCATCGAGCAGCACGTCGTAAGCCTCATCGAGGCGGCGCTGTTGCGCACCGAGCTCGTCCGAGGCAAACAGTCCCCAAATCGCCAGCGAATCGGGCGTGTACAGATCGCGGGCGCGCTTGACCGCGCGACGAATTTCCTCGTCGCTGGCGCCGGGTTCGATTTCCAGCACTTCATAGAGCGAAAGTTCGTCAAGCAGCAGCGGCTCTTCGTTGACCACGCGCTCATGATCGGCAGACATCAACTTGCGCGCGATGCGCTCGAGATTCTTGGCCACTTTGGATTCGGGATGATCGACGATCAGCGGCCGCCGTTTGCGCACCGCTTGCCAGACTGCGTCGTCGCTCTCGAGATGACCAAGATAGTCGATGTGCAGACCGAGTCGACGCCGTCCCGCCGAACGAATTTGCGCGCCCAGTTCGAGATCGCCGCGGGCGCGTGGCTGGTTGACGATGAGCCGCGGCCGCAACTTTTGGATCTCGCGTTTGACCCGGTCACCGAGCTCGGCACTTTCCGCTTTGGCCTGCGCGTATACGTCGAGCGGCGAGGGCAATCCGCCTTCACTTGAGCGCGGCAGCGGCCGCGACTTGGGGCGCTCGTGGCGCAGACCGCGCAAGAATGCACTTTTCAAAAAGCGATAGGTATTCTCGACTGAGGTGGGCTCTGGCACCACCACCAGCACGCCAACTTCCGCGGCAAGAAAAAGATCGAGCGCCAGCGGCGACGATCCCGGCGGCAAATCGATGATGACGTAGTCGGCGTCGAGCTCCGATAGTTCCGCGATCAATCGATGCGTCGTGGCTTGACGTGGGCTCGGGGCGTCGCCTTCGCCCGAAATCAGCGACAATCGCTGCACCGCGGTCTCGACCAAACAATCGCTCAGATTCTCGACCTGTTTTTCGAAAAATTCGCCGAGGGTGCGGGCCGGCCGCTCGACTCCAACAAAGGTGTGCAAATTGGCGCCGCCGAGATCGGCGTCGACCAAAATCACCCGCTTGCCACGCTGCGCCAGGTAGATGCCGAGGTTGGCAGCGATCAGCGACTTGCCAACCCCGCCCTTGCCGCCGCCAATCGCCAAAATTCGCCGCTTGGCATCGCCCTCAAAAAGCGCCGCTTGTTCGGCGCCTTGGTCCTCGTCCGTTTGCACGCGCGCACTCTACACCGGACCGCGTGACGATGGCTACCGCCGCTATTCAAGCAGGGGCAGGGGCGGGCTGGCACCAGCCGAGCGATCCGTAACACTGCCCGTCGACGCAAAAATTCTGCGATGCGGCTTGCGGACAGTCGCTGTCAGTTTGACAGAGGCGACGAGTGCAAATATTACAAACCAAGCAATCCGACTCGCCGACATAGCTGCATTTGAAGTCGGCCGGGCAGTCCCCATCGGCGTTGCAGGCGCTCGGCGCACAACGAAAATCGCTGCCGCAACTTTCGCCCTCTTTGCAATCGCCTGCTGAAGCGCAGCCCGGCACGCAGTGCTTGCCGACGTCGCAGAGCCCTGGCGGAACACAGATGTTCCATTGAATGCCGCCATGGGGCCCATTACAATCACTATCCATTTGGCAGTCGTCTTGCGGCGGAGGAGGAAAATTGCCACATCCTGGCGATTGCCCTGGCGGGGCGCAGGTGAGGAAACTGCCACAGTCGCTCTGCTTGTGGCAGCACTGCGGCGAAAAACAGCCGAGCGCCGGACAAGCGTGCGGCGTTTCCGCCGTGGTGCGGCAACCGACAAAAGCTGGCGCGCAGCTGCACTCTTCGCAGTAGTCGGCGACGCAATCGGTGTCGGCGCGACAGTCGGCTTCGCCAACAAGTAGCGCACAACGGCACAAAGCCGGACGCTCGCTGGCCAGTCCGCAAAACCCCTTAATTCCACCGCAGTGGCTCCAATACTTGCAAACCGGATTGGCAGCACATTCTGTAATGTTCAAACCAAAACACGCAGCCGCCGCATCCGGGTGGGACAAATCTGGCAGGCCAAAATCGGCCGAACTAACCGCACTGTCGAGCGCCACCGCAGCGTCAGGCGCGCCGCGATTGTCGATCGCTCGATTGGAACAGCCAGCCAACAACAAACACAAAAATCCAAGTCGCTTTTGCATGGCGCCAAGACAGTGCAGTTATCGTGCCGGCACAAAAGGCTCTGTCGGCTGCAAAAACCCTCAGAAAACTGAGGATCGCCTCAAATTTCTGAGGGTACAGCCTCAGAAAACTGAGAGTCGATTTTACTCTTCGCCGATGAGCTCGGTGTTCCAGTAGGAGGCATCGGCGATGCCCAAAAAGGGCAGCCAATCACGGTGGGCGATTTTTCCGCCGGGGGTGCGAAAGGCTGGCGTCCAGCGTGGGCGATCGGGCGCCTTGAGTAGCTTGAGGCCAGCTTCGGCGAGCATCTTGGCGCCCTTTCTGAGATTGCAGGGCACGCAGCAGCAGACGATGTTTTCCCAATTGGTCTTGCCGCCGCGCGCGCGCGGGATCACGTGATCGAGATTGAGTTCGGCCCGCGGCAGTTGTCGCGCGCAGTATTGGCAGGTGTTGTTGTCGCGTGCATAGATGTTGAGGCGCGAAAATCGCACCTTCACTCGCGGCATACGATCATAGAGTTGCAGCACGATCACGCGCGGCACCCGGATGGCGCGGCCAATGGTGTGGATGACATCCTTGCGGTTGGCAGCGCTGAGCGCGGCCCAGCTGTCAAAATCGAAAGTCGAAAAATCGGGTTCGACCACGTGCGCCGCACCCATGTAGAGCAGCGTAAACGCGCGCTTGACCGAGGTGACATGCACCGGTTGGTAGTTGCGATTCAAAACCAAAACACTTGTCGATGTCACTCAACCCTCCCTAAAAGCTTGTGCCACTTGCGGCAATTCCTCGTCTGTCAGTGTACGTACATCGAGCAGCAATTTGTCGTCTGCGATGCGCCCCACCACCGGCGGATCCGCGGCACGAAGCCGGGCGTCGAGCAACTCAGGCCCGGCTGTTTTTTTGCACGCGCCCACCGCCCACGACCACGGCTCGCACAGCGGCAACGCACCACCGCCGACAGCGGAACGAACTCGCTCGATTGAAAACTGAACATCGGAACGCGCCGCCGTACAAAGCGCGTGCAGCGCGACTGCGCGCGCGTGCAGCTCTTTCTCGTTGGTGCGTAGCATGCGCAACGTCGGAATTTCTGCGAAATTCCCATCGCGATAAAGTTCGAGCGTCGCTTCGAGCGCGGCAATGGTCAATTTGTCGGGCCGAAGCGCGCGCAAAAGCGGATGGCGCTCACACGCTGCCATCGCCTGCTTTGAGCCGACCAAAATTCCCGCCTGTGGGCCACCGAGCAGCTTGTCGCCGGAAAAGGTGATCAGGTCAGCGCCGGCCTCCACCACTTGCTGCACGGTGGGCTCGGTGACTCCTTCGAGACCCAAGTCTTCCGTCAGCAGTCCCGATCCAAGATCGACAATGGTTTGCAGTGAGCGGGCGCGTCCGAGCTCGACCAGTTTTTTTACTTCGACGTCGGCGGTAAATCCGATTTGAGCGAAGTTTGAGCGGTGCACTTTGAAGAGCGCCGCGGTCTTGTCTGAAATCGCGCTTTCATAATCTGCAACATGGGTGCGGTTGGTGGTTCCGACTTCGCAAAGGACGGCGCCCGAAGTGCGCATCACATCCGGCACCCGAAAGCCACCACCAATTTCCACCAACTCACCGCGCGACACGATCACTTCGCGCCCGGCGGCATGCGCCGCCAGCGCCAGCAGTACCGCGCCGGCGCCGTTGTTCACCACCAATGCGGCTTCCGCACCGGTCAGACGCAGCAGCAAATGCGTCACATGCTGATGACGCGAACCGCGCCGGCGTTCGTCGACGTCGAGCTCGAGGTTGCAGTACGCCGCAGCAGTTTCGGCGATACGGGCGATCGCCTGTTGGCACAGCGGCGCCCGACCAAGCCCAGTGTGAAGCACGACTCCAGTCGCGTTGAGGACACGATCGAGTGACGGCTGAAGCAGACTTTCGATCACTGTGGCAAGCCGCTGCTCGTCGAGCTCAACGGCGCTGTGCGGATCGGCGCGCAACTCTCCACGCAAGCGCTCGATCTCAGCGCGCACCGCTTCGACTACTGCCCAGCGCGGCGTGCGCTGAAGCAGGGTGCGCACAAGCGGGCGCTCGAGCACCTCGTCTACCTTGGGCAGTCTTTGCAGCGCTGCCCTGAGCTCGGCATCAGGCTGCATTTCGCTTATTCTATTATACCTCGAAAGCCAGATGTCGGCGAGGTGCGCTTTTTATTCGGGCGCACGACACCATCCCCTTCTGCCTCATCTTACTCCCCGACTCCCTGTGCAAATCTGCGCTTTCCACCGGTCGTCATTTTGTGTAGGTTCCCCCCGATGGCGATAGAGCGAATCAGTCTGGTCCTGCCTTGCTACAACGAGGCGACCTCGTTGCCGCCGCTGCTCGACGCGCTTGACGCGGCGGTGGCGACGCTCGAAAAACGCGGTCTCATCGCCGAAGCCATCTTGGTCGACGATGGCAGTCGCGACAACACCGCAACTTTTCTCAAGGCCGCCACCTCGACTCGCTCCTATTTGAGAGTGATTCGTTTTGCTCGCAACTTTGGCCAAACCGCGGCGATCGCGGCCGGCTTCGATGCCGCCACCGGCGACGTGATTGTGCCGCTCGATGCCGACCTGCAAAACGATCCGGCCGACGTGCCGCAGCTCATCGACAAACTCGAAGAGGGCTACGATGTGGTGAGCGGCTGGCGGCGCGACCGCAAAGACACGTTGTGGACGCGCAAGATTCCGTCGTGGATCGCCAACGCGTTGATCTCGGCGATCTCCGGCGTCAAGCTGCACGACTACGGCTGCACCCTCAAGGCCTATCGCAAGCACGTGCTCGACGGCGTCCGGCTGTACGGTGAGATGCACCGGTTCATCCCGATCTATGCAGTGCAGCAAGGCGCCCGCGTCGCAGAAATTGTGGTGCAGCACCACGCCCGAAAATTTGGGCAGACCAAATACGGCATCGGCCGGGTGCCGAATGTGATTTTGGATCTGCTGCTGGTGCAGTTTCTGTGGCGCTACGCCACCAAGCCGATGCACCTGTTCGGCAAGTTTGGCCTCGCCAATCTCGCGGCTTCATCCGTCTGTTTTGTCGGCATGATGTATTTCCGTTTCTGGGGTGATAAAACCTTTGTGCGCACGCCGTTGCCGCTTTTATGCGTGATGTTTTTTCTCATCGGCAGCTTGGCCATTTTGATGGGCCTCTTGGCCGAGTTGACCATGCGCATCTATTACGAATCGCGCCAAGCGGCGACCTATGTCGTTCGCGAGGTGTTTTCCAGTGGCGAATCGGAAGCGCGCGTTTCTCGCCCGCTGCGTCGTCCATCCGCCGAGGCGTGAACCCGTTTCGACGACGGCGGCCAGCGTGGATCATTGCCAAACCCACGAGTAAAGACAAGCCTCGCCATCGCACATGATCTTGGACAAGAAACGAGCTTTGTCCAAACGCTCTTCGACCTGCGCCACCGGGGTGCGCAGCGGCCAGTTGTCTTTGTTGAGGAGAAAATAGGTGTAGCCCATCTGTCTGGCGACTACGAGCGCCTGGTCTGACGGCGCCCCGTTGTTGAACTCATTGAGCTCACGCGCTACCGCCATGATGTAAGGTGGCAGATGGCCACTAAAGTAGCCGTCGGCAAAGCGGGCGTGGCTGCGAAACGCGAAATAGTTGGGATAGGTTTCGTGCCGACTGTGTGCGATGTTATAGGGCAAAGAAAAAACGATGTCGCGATCGGTGGCGTGGGTCTTGAGATAATCCAAGATACGATTGGGGCCGGAACGCAGATCGGTAAGCAGCAAGCCGGGCCAGCGCTGATGGATGGTCCTCATGTACTCGAAAGGTTGCAGCGCGACCGCTGCACCGAGCACCAACATTCCCAGCGTGGCGGCGGTGCGTCGCGGTTTCCAACCGTCTTGCCGCCGGTAACGCAGCGCCTCGAATAGCGCCGCGCAAACGACCAAGAGAAATGTCGCGGCGACAGTGAACATTTTGTGCGGCACGCGTTGCGCGGTGAAGAACGGAACGTAAGCATAGGCGAGCTCGTAAACGCCGCTGTGTTGGCTCCAGTGTTTTCCCGGACCCATCGCCAGGCACAAGCAAATTGGAAAGCCCAGTACAAATACCAGGTATCGACTGCGCCACAGTCGGATGAGGCTGCGAAATTGGCTAGAAAGCAGCAGCACCATCAACCCGATTGCCACGGCCGGCGCTAGCAGAGATCCGACATCGCTTTCGCTACCGGGGTAGAGATACGATGGCAGTGGTCGTCCCCAAAATTTCGGTTCCCACAGCCCGCGCGTATAGCTGACGCTTCCGTTGGCATTGGAAAAAACATAGTGGCGATACAGCAGCGCCCACAG
>JAHFDU010000092.1:0-3419 GCA_023248835.1 Myxococcales bacterium
CATTCTTCTTGCCCTGCTCGAACAGGTCGCGCACGCGCGAGGCGCCGACGCCGACGAACATTTCGACGAAGTCCGAACCGCTGATACTGAAAAAAGGCACGCCCGCTTCCCCAGCAATCGCCCTCGCCAGCAGCGTCTTGCCGGTGCCGGGCGGCCCCATCATCAAAACGCCTTTGGGAATGCGACCGCCAAGTTTGGTAAATTTTTTCGGATCTTTTAGAAAGGAAATGATCTCTTCGACTTCGTCGCGCGCCTCTTCGACGCCAGCGACGTCAGCAAAAGTGACTTTGTTCTGGTGTTCGCCGAGCAGCTTGGCTTTCGACTTGCCAAACGACATTGCCTTGCCGCCGCCGGCTTGCAATTGGCGCATGAAGAAGAAAAACATCGCTATGACCAGCACCGTCGGCAATAGCGATCCCAAAAGCGCCCACACTGAGCCGTCCTCTTTGGCCTCGATTTCGTAGTGCACCGACTGTTTGCCATCTTTGCCGGCGTGATCAAGCCGAGTCAGCGTGTCCATCCCCACTGGAAAGGGACCGACGGCGCGAAAGCGCTTGTCTTCGATTTCGCCAGTCCACTGATCACCCTTAATACTGATATTTTTCACTTTTTCGGGGTTGTTCTGGACCTCCTGCATGAGCTCCGAAAAAGCGATTTTCTTGTCGCCGCCGCGTCCCGGCCCGACGAAGAGCTGGTAGACGAAGACGAACATCAAAATCAAAAGCAGCCAGAGCAGAACGGTCTTGTGTGATTGGCGCAATCGGTACCTCACTATGGTGACCAAGACGACTTGGCCCCGTGTTTATCATTATTGCCACAGGATCCGGTTCCGTCAATGGCACAACGGCAGGGGCGCCCGAAGTCCGGGCGCCGTCGAGAGTCTAGAGTCGAGAGTCTAGAGTTTCGGATTGATTCATGAAATCAGTCGGATTGGTCCGCCTTTCAAAATCGATTTTACGCCATGGTCAACCCGATTTTGCGATTCTTCCCCACTCTTGACTCTTGACTCTTGACTCTTGACTCTTGACTCTTGACTCTTGACTCTTGACTCTTGACTCTTGACTCTTGACTCTCGACTCCGAATCAGCGCCGACTTCCGGCCGCTCCTGGGCACAACGGTGCTGGCGCTGGTTGACCGCGTGGGCCAAATGAGTCATAATTAGACTCAACATGAGTCACAAAAAAGAGTCAGATTTGAAACAGCTCACAGTGCGCGGTTTCGATGGCGACGTCGAACTCGCCATTCGACGCCTGGCCCGCAGCGAGGCCATCTCGCTCAACGAGGCGGTGCTGCGGCTTTTGCGCAAGGGAGCGGGAATTCGAACCAGTGGCGTCAAGCGCGACTGCGTCGGTGACTCACTCGATCATCTCGCCGGAACCTGGAGTGCCGAAGAAGCGCATGAGTTTGACGCCGCCACTTCATCGCTCGAACAGATTGACGCTGAGTTATGGAAGAAACGCTCACGCACGACTCGGCGACGACGATGAGCATTCTGCTCGACACCAATGCCTACACCGCTTGGAAGCTCGGCCATGAAGCGACACTGCTTCGTGTCCAAGGCGCCGAAAACATCATTTTCTCGGCGGTGGTAGTCGGCGAGCTGCTGTTCGGATTTCGTCACGGCAGTCGCTACGAAAAAAATCACTCCGAGCTTCAAACCTTCCTCAGCAGTCCCTACGTCTCCATCGTCCCGGTGACGATGAATAGCGCGGATCGCTTCGGACGCGTCGCCGCGGCGCTGCGTCGCAAAGGCTCACCGATCCCCACCAACGATGTCTGGATCGCGGCGCACGCAATGGAAACCGGCGCAGAGCTTCTCACGTTTGATGCGCATTTCGAAAGCGTCGACGGACTGGCATGGAGCCACCTTCGTTGACGGCGCCCTATCTCAAGTTTCCGAGTGAACTTTCACAAGTTGACGCGGTCTTAGAAGAACTGCTCTGCGAGATTCCGCGCATGCGACGACGCGCGCGGCTAAAACTTTTTTTTCGCGGCGTCGCGCTCGGCATCGAAAATGGGCGAGAGGGGATGTTGGTGCTGTTGGCCCTGGTTCTATTGGGCCCTGGCGCCGCGCTTTGTTATTGGCTGGGTTTCCATCCTCTGCTGTTGGTACTACCGGCGGTGCTGGAGCTCGCCGCATGGTGCGTCGTTTCTTTTTATCGCTACGGTTGGCTGGCGCCCGATGCTGCCGCGCAGCAATTTTTCGAAGTCACTTGGAATCCGATTCGCTGTCAGCGCTTCATCGAGCTCGGCGATACCGGCGAAAACCTTTTTCCGCTCGATTTTCATTCGGTCGATCAACTCGAATACGATCTGCGCGCACTAAAGCAACGCGTGCAGTCGCAGCTGCCGTCCATGCAAGCGTGATAGAGTTTCCGCATGTGCAGTTCTCTTTAGTTGAGAGAGTTTGCTTATCGGATCGCGATCGCCAAAGTGCTGCAATGAGTCCAACCAAGCCTAGCAGCACCAGCCCGAGTGAACGGTCGGCACGATAGTTTCAACCCGAGGGCGGTGGGTGGAAACTGTAGTTGGCGTTTTTAGCGCAGCGCTCGAGCCCGGCCACCCACACAATCGCATTTTTCGCGATCACCAGCGGCAAACGGCGACGCTGCAAACGCGGAATTTTTTCGTTGATGAACAGGTCGTGTAACCGTCGGCTTTGGTCGCCTGTTTTCAACCGATCGCCGGGGCGAAGGTTGCGCACCACCACCGGCGCCGAAAGTGTAGTGACATCCAGCGTACCGTCGAGAAATGGGTGAGATCCAGGAGCGCTGATGGTGAATTCGATGTCCCCGGGATCGCTCACTGTCGAGCGAAAATAGAGGCGTTGGTAGCGCCGTTCCGCCACCACGTTGCCGGGAAGAGAACAGAGCTGAGTGCCGTGCGACTGCGAACAGAGCGCGACAAGGGCTTCGATGTGTCGCGTTCCTAGCTGCGCAGTTGAACCGAGCAGAATGCGCACTTGTAGTGCCGGCGCGAGAGCCGAAAGCGCTTCGATCTCGAGCCCTCCATCTGCCGCGGTGAGCTGGCCGCGCACACTCTCTGCGAGCTCATCGAGCGCTTCGCCATCCTGACGCAAACGCGTGCACAATTCTGCCAAAGCGCGATCAAGATCCGGTCGCTCGCGTTGGAGCAAAGGCAATACCTGATGCCGCAAGCGACTGCGCCGATAGTGAAGATTGGCGTTGGTTGGGTCGCGCACCACGTCGAGGGAGCGCGCGGCAACGTAGGCTTCGATCTCGTCGCGAGTCACTTCCAAGAGCGGCCGGATGAGCGCCAACCGCATGTCAATTTTGCGCAGCGGCGCCATCGCACCAAGCGCGCGCGTACCAGCGCCACGAAGCAGCCGGTCGAGCAGGGTCTCAGCCTGATCGCTAGCGGTGTGGCCGACTGCAATCGCGCCGCAATCAAGAGCGCG
>JAHFDU010000092.1:3429-9620 GCA_023248835.1 Myxococcales bacterium
CAACGCCCGGTAGCGTGCTTGCCGAGCCGCATCCATCGAGCGCCCACGGACCACCACCGGCAATACCACCGCGGCGAGTCCCATCGCGGCTGCGGTCGCCGCCACTGCGTCGGCTTCGTGGCGCGAGTCCGGGCGCAGCTGGTGATCGACCGCGGCGGCAAAAAGCGTGAGGCCGAGGCGATCTGAGAGCAGGTGCAAGGCGTCGAGCAGCGTGCGCGAATCGGGGCCACCTGAACACGCTATCAGCACCCGACCGCCCGCCGGACACAGGCGCTTCATCGCCTGCGATACCTGGGTTTGTAGCCGTAGGATCGGGTCCACGGCCCTGTCTAGCACGGATTCAGGTTTCTCGTTGCAATCTCGCATGTTTCCATGGTAAGCGGGGTTCAGCCCAGCGTAGGGTTTGAACGAAAAAAGAACCAAAGTTACTAACAGATACCGTCAGCCAAAATGGATCGGGCGCAAGAGAAGGCAGAGAGTTAAAAGATGGCCAGAAGAAATCGTTCCCGCAGCAAGCAGCCCAGTAGCCAAACCAGCAACACGCCGAACTCCTCCGAAGAAGTTTCGACAGCTACTGTCGAACAGGATGTTCCGCCATCGACGATCGTGGCGAGCACGGAGATCGATGTGCCGACGCCAGGTGGTTCGAGCTCTCAGGGCGCGCCCAGCACGGACGTGGTAAGTCCTGCGGGTGTAACCACTCCGGTGCTTGACTTGTCGGAGGTGGAAGCGCTGGCCAAACAGCTGCGGTCGGGCAAGTGCGTGCTGTGCGCTGGCCACCGCCTCGGGTCCAGTGGCATTCGCGATTTGGTCGCCACCTTGACCGCTGCTTTACCCGAAGCGCCTTCGCAACAATTTGCCGACGTCGTCAGCGCTCGCCCACTGACGGCTGCCGGTTTTGTGCGGCGTCGACTCGGTGATCGCTTTTCCGCCGAGATCGATCGCGCCACGCAAGACTCGAACGCGCCGCTCTCCGAAGCGATGACGCTGTTCGCAGACCTGCCGTTCCGCGCTTTCTTCACCACTGCATATGACAATCATTTTGAACGCGCCCTCAATGAAAAGGGCGCCCATCCCATCGTCTACACCCCGAGTGACATCGAAGCGCTCCGTCAAGACGGCAAGAAACCGTTTGTGTTCAAAGCATTCGGCGACGCCACACGCGCCAATACAGTGATTTTCAGCGCCGAAGATCTGCACAGCGCGCTTGCCGACGGTGGCTACCGCGACGTCGCGCAGGATCTATTTCGTCGACGCAGTTTCTTCTTCATCGGATTCGAACCGGGCGACCCCGAGCTCACCATCTTGCTCGAGCGTGTGCTCGCTGGCGCGCGCGGTGAAGAGCACTATGCGGTGCTGCCTGGTCTCACCGAATTTGAAAAAGAGGAATTACTTGTCGCCTACGGTATTCGCGTACTCGAGTCCAACGACCTGGTGCTGATCGCGCACAAGCTCAAAGAACTGGTCGGCGACGAGCCGATCTTGCCCGACGACGAAAATGTCGAAGCGTGGCTAGAATTGGCCGTCGCCGATCCCGATCAGTTAGAAGTTTTCTCCCGCCTCGACGCCATGGAAAATCGCTTTCGCCAGGAGAACAAGGCAGAGCTATTGGTCGAGCTACAGCTCGGCCGCACCGAGTTTGACAAAGATCCGAGCGTGCGGGCGCGACGTCTCATTGAAGTCGCACAGCTGTTCGAAAAATCGCTCAGCGACAACGAGCGCGCCTTCACAGCCCTGAGCGCTGCGTTTGAGCAGCAGCCCGATCTCGGCCTCGTCGGCGAGCTCGAGCGACTCGCCGAAGCCGCAGGCAAGTGGAACGATCTTGCCACCGAGCTCGAGCGGCTAGCGCCCGCCCTGCCCGAGGGTGAACGCGCTGAATTGTGGCTGGGGCTGGCGCGCATCCAGCGCGACAAACTCGGGCAGCTGGACGCCGCCCTCAAGTCGGCCGAGGAGACGCTCAAGCTCGGACCCAATTTCGGCGACGCGCGAGCACTCCGGCTCGATCTCTTGCGCAAACTTCAGCGTCCAAACGATCTTGCCAAAGCGCTTAGCGAGGAACTCACACAAGCCAGCACTGACGAGAAGCGTCTACAGATTCAGCTCGAGCTCGGCGATTTGTACGACGTCCGGCTGAAGCAATCAACCCAAGCGATCGCAGCATACCGAGAGGCGTTGGCGCTCGATGCCGGCAATGAAATCGCGTCGTCTGGTCTCGAAAGTTTGTATCGTCGCGAAAGCCGTTTTGCCGATTTGATCGCGCTGTACGACGCGGAGGCGGCGCAGGGTAAAGGGCGCGATCCGCGCACCTTGCACCTGTGGGCGGCGCAGCTCTGCAAAACCAAACTGAACGACTTGCAAAAGGCCATCGAACGCTTTGAAGCCATCCTGGCTGACGAGCCTAACCACCGCGAAGCGCTGACTGCGCTCGAGTCGCTCTACAGCGACAGCGGCAAGAGTGCTGGCGGGGATAGAACCGACAAGAAAGATCTTCTGCGCACGCTCGAGCGCCAGTTCCAAGCCGCGGACAGCGACGCGGAGCGCTTGACTTTGGCCCGCCGGTTGGCCGATGCGCACAGCGCTACCGTAGACGGCGCAGCGAGCGCGGTCGAGTGGCTCGAGCAGGCGCTGCAAATCGACAGCAACAGCCAGGATCTCTTGACCTCTTTGGCAGAGAATCATCGCAAGCTCGGTCGCTTCAGCGAGCTTACCGAAGCGCTGCGTCGCCGAGCCGCTCTGTCTGCGCCGAGTGAAAAGGCGGATCTGTTTGCCGAAATCGGCGCACTGTACGAGCGCGAACTCGCCGATCCCGATCGCGCCATCGAAGCCTATCTCGACGCTGAAGCCGCTGACTCGGATCACGCGCCCACGCTGGCGGCACTCGAGCGTTTGTACACTTCGACCGGCGCCGACGAGCGCGCTGCCGATTTGATGATGCGCCGCTCCGACTTGATCGTTACGCCGAGGGAAAAAGTCGACTTACTTCAGCGCGCGGGCGACCGTCTGCTCTCCAAAGACATCGATGACAACAAAGCCCAGTCCGCATTTGAACGGGCGCTCGCGATCGACGCGGCGCATCTGCCCACCATGCTTTCTCTTGCAGCACTTCACAAGAAGCGCGGCGACGTGCTCAAAGCGGCGCGTCTGTTGGTCGACGCGGTTCCACATTCTTCCAGCCGCGGTCAGCGCGCCGATTTTCTGATGGAGGCGGCCGGGATCTATGATCAGCTCGGTGATCGGCGCCGATCCAGCGAACTGTATCTCGACGCGCTCGCCATCGATCCAGAACATATCGCCGCCGCCGAGCGGGTCAGCGAAATTCTGTGGAAAGACGGTCGCTATCAGGAGCTGGTGCCGATCCTCGACGGGCTCACCAAGACCACGGCGCAGGTTACTCCGCAAGTCGAGCTCGAGCGACTAGAGCGTTTGGTGCAGGCCGCCAAAGCCACCCACGCCAACGAGATCCTCGAGCGATCGCTCGAAAAGGCGGTGCGACTCGATCCATCGCGAGTCGATTTTCAGCGCGAGCGCTCAGCCCTGCTTTTCGCTCAGAGCAATTACGCCGAAGCCGAGCGATCGCTGCGCGCGGTGCTGGCTTCTTCCAGTACGTTGGAAGATTCAGAGCGCGTGCTACTCCACTACGAGCTCGGCGCTTGCGCCCTCAAGCTCGGTCGCAAAGCCGATGCCCGCGACCGATTCGCCCAAGCGCTCTCGCTTGACAGCACCCACCGCCCGACTTTGCTGCTGCAGGTGGAGGCGAGCGACGACACTCCAGCCGCGATCATTTCGGCCAAACAGGCGCTCCTGCCTGGCGCCACCGTCGAAGAGCAGGTGCAGTTGTGGCGCGAGATCGGCGATCTGTACGAGCGCGACCTCAAGGATCTCGAGGGAGCGTGCAAGAGTTTCGACGAGGCCTTGGCACTGCGTGCCGAGGATCGACGCCTGCTCCATCGCAGTCGCGACGTGCTGGTCGAACTTGGCCGCTGGTCCGAAGCACTCGATCGCATCAAGCGGTTGATTATGCTCGAAACCGACCCCAAGTTGAAGGCGCGCTATTTGACCGCGGCTGGCCTGATTTGCCGCGATGAACTGAAGCGCACCGAGGACGCCGACCAGCTGTTCAGCGACGCGCTCGAGCAAGATGCAACTTATGAGCGCGCCGACAAGGCCCTCGAAGACATGTGGCAGCGCACCGAGGATTGGGAGCAGTTGGCGCGTCACTATCGCAAGCGGCTGCAGCGCCTCGGTTCGCCATCGAACGACGGTCGCGACGAAGAGCGTCTGCGCGTCTGGTCGGCGCTCGGCACGCTCTGCCTTGAAAAGCTCGACCAACGCGACAGTGCGCTGTCGGCGCTCGAAGTGGCAGCCTCGCTCGATCGCACCAATCTCGACCGGCAGAAGCAGCTCAGCGAGCTTTATCTCGAGGCGGGGTCCGATCACACCGACAAAGCGATCGCTTCGGTGCAGCAGCTGCTGCGCGCCGACAAGCAGCGGGTGGCACACTACCGCACCTTGCGCCAGCTCTATCTATCCATGGGCGAGAACGAAAAAGCGGCGGCCTGCTCGGCCGCGCTGGTATTCCTGAAAAAAGGCGAACCGGTCGACGAAGAAGCAGTCGCGGCGAAGAAGCAGCGTCCGTTTGCGGTCGCCAAGCGGGCGCTCAACGACGAGATGTGGCAGAAGCTGACTCATCCCGACGAAGATCGCTACTTGCAAGCCTTGTTTAACGCGCTGGCCCCGAGTGTCACCAAGGCGCAAGCGATGCCGCACAAGCACTTTGGGCTGCAGCGCAAAGAGGTCGTGGCCGCAAACGATGCGCGTAGTGGCATCAAAGCGCTGCGCTATATTGTCAGCACGCTCGGATTACCGCTGCCGGAGCTCTACGTACAGGCAACGCAGCCGAGCGCGCTCATCTACCGTAACTGCGTCGAGAAGCAGACGCTGCTGCCAAGTTACATCGTCGGCGGACCGCTGCTAAAGATCGACAATGAGCGCGAACTCGCTTTCTTGGTAGCTCGCCACGCCGCGCACCTGCGCCCCGAGCGCATCTTGCGCGAAGCTTGCGCGCAGCCAGCGCAAATCGCCCATTTGCTCGATGCAGCAGCGGCGCTGTCGCAGGCCAGCGACGGCGACAGCAGCGCGCTTAAGGGAGACATCGGCAAGACCGTCGAAGGCATCCGCCGTGCGCTCTCGCCGAGCTTGCTCGAACAGGTAGTCAGCGTCGGGCGCCGCATTCGGCAAAGCGGAATCTCGAGCGAAAACCTGGTGACCAGCTGGTACCAAGTGACCGATCTCACCGCTACCCGAGCGGCGTTGGTGCTGGCCGGCGATCTCGAAACCACGGCGCGCCTGATCGCCAAAGAGCCAGCTTCTTCCTCGACTCTACAGCCGATGCAGCGACTGATGGACCTCATCTGGTCGAGCGTCAGCGAGGACATCTTCGCGGTGCAGAAACATCTGGGACTGTTGTAATCTTCGCAACCTTCACGCCCACACGCTCCGCTCGCCCTGCGCTTGGGCTTCGACAAGCTCAGCATAATCGGGGGGGGACTTATGGCCGCTCATCATGAGCCTGTCGAAGGACGCTGCGCCGCGCTCAGGATGCACGGACAGGGGGCGCGTGAAGGCTTACTAATCTTTAACGACTTTCAAACCACAACTTGATCTCTTCGGCGGCCGGTTTTCCGCGTGGCGTGTAGCTCCTTGAAGTATCCCCACCCCAGCCGTACCAGTTCCAAAAATAGACGCCGTCGAGGAGCAGACTCGGCGTCCAGGCTTGGCGCACGGCGGCGTAGGCACGCTTCTGCTCGTCGAGATCGATCGGGTCGCGCGCGCCCTCATCCCAAGGATGGGCCACCGCGCCGCGTTGCGATAAATAGCCCACTTCCGTCAGCACCAGCGGACGCCCGACGAGGCGCACGAAGCCCTCGAGCGCGGCACGATGCTGTCGCCAAGACGCCTCGAGTTCGAGGATCGAAATCGATCGATGCGCTGCGTCCTCCCGATCCGCCAAGGGGAAATACCCGCACACTCCGATCTGATCGACTGCATCGAAAAATCGAACTTTGGTGTAGTGATCCCAGTTCGCCGAATAGAGCAGGTGTCCCGAAAACTCTTCTCGTACACGAACAATCAACCCTCTCCAGAATTTCTCCTCGACGTCAAGCGTGCTGAGCTCGCTGCCGATTGACAAC
>JAHFDU010000092.1:9632-11887 GCA_023248835.1 Myxococcales bacterium
TGATCAGCCGCTCGCCATAGTTTCGCATCCATGCCACCCGGTCTGTAGGACGCAAAGTACCGCGCCACTCGTTCGCTCGGCGCGTCGAAGTCAATCGCACAATCGGGAACAGCAACACCTTGAGACCGAGCGCGTGCGCCTCGCGCATGGTACGCACCAGCGCTTCGTCGGTGGGAGAAAACCGCGGGTGCAAAAAAAGCTGAGCCGACTCGACGTCAGCCTGATACCAAGGAATCACCAATTCAACGTCGGTGCCGCCGGTCTGTGCGATTTCCTCGAGAAGAGACCGATACGACCAGCCCGGATCTTCGGCAAACAGACCGAGGGCAATCCCCTTCTGCCTCGGCGCCGCATGAGCTGCCCCCATCAACAACAAAACCAGCCATGTGCGCAATGCCATCATCGAAGTCCCATTCTAATCTGATAACCGTTCACGCTCCCAAGCTCCGCTCGCCCTGAGCTTGTCGAAGGGCAAACTCGACTTGTTCTCGCCCTTCGACTTCGCTGCGCTGCGCTCAGGGTGCACGGACAAGGGGGCGAATCCTAACAGGTGAAAGCTGACAGCTGATAGCTTCCCGTGCTATATGAGCGCGATGCGACTTCGACAGATTGCGTTGGTGGCGGTAACAGTGGTGCCCTTGCTCGCCAGCTGTAAGCAGGGCATCGGCGATCGATGCCAGGTCATTTCCGATTGTGACGATGGACTGATTTGCGTCTATTTGGCGGGCGGTATGTTTCGCACCGGCGGCACCTGCCAGCCAGCCGGCGGAGCGCCAAGTGACATGAGCCTTGGCGACGCTGCCTCAGACGCGGGCAGCGACGCGCACTAGTTCTGCGCCAGCGGGGTAGCGTTCACGCGCTCTTTGAGCTCTTTGCCGGGCTTAAATCCCGGCACCCGCCGTGCTGGAATTTGTATCGTGGCGCCGGTTTGCGGATTGCGCCCCTGGCGCGCTTTAGAGTCGCGCACGCTAAACGTGCCGAAGCCGCGCAGGTCGATTTTTTCGCCCTTGGTCAGTCCACCTGCAATCAATTCGAACACGTCGTCCACCATCGCCTGCACTTGCGCTTTGGGTAGCGCCACTTTGCCGGCAATCGCATCCACCAAATCCGCTTTCTTCATAACCACCCTCCTCCTAAGTGACCAGTAAACCGAGCCGGCATCCTAGTTCTGGCGCTCAGACGGGTCAACAGCAATCGCCAGTATTGCGGAATTTCAGGTGCGCAAAGTTGGCGCAGTTGGTGGTGGATTCCTGACACCAGCTGGGTACTTCACCACCCGTTTTAGCCACCCTCCCCGGGAACATCGGCTCCAGAAATGGCCCGCAGTTTGCTTGGCTTGGGCTCACTATGTCAGCCATCGAAGCGAAATTTCAAGCCCATCCTGTTCTCTCCGCCTGTAAACCGCTCTTGCCGGTGATCGCCGTCTTCGGCTATTTTATCGGCGCGCTGGCGATCTTCCTGCTGGTTTCGCGCCACGGTTTACTCAAAGATCGCGAGGTCGAAAAACGCAGCGCATCGCCGATTATTAGCCGCTTCTGGCGTCACTACATCATGTGGGTGCTGGCACCCTACGAGCGGCTACTGGTGCGCTCCGGCGTCACCCCTAACATGATCACTTTCGCTTCGGTGGTCACTGCCATCGTTTCTGCGATCGGTTTTGCCGTCGGCAATTTTGGCCTCGGCGGTTGGCTCTACCTACTCGCCGGCATTCTCGATATTCTCGACGGCCGTATTGCACGGCGCACCGGCCAGGTGAGCTCCGGTGGCGCCTTCTTTGATTCGGTGATGGATCGCTATGCCGAGCTGTTTGTTTTTGGCGGATTGGCAATTTTCTACCGCTCCACGGTTTGGATGATGGTGGTGGTGATGCTGGCCGCGATCGGATCCGTTTTGGTAAGCTACGCGCGCGCCCGCGGCGAGGGACTCGGCGTCGACGTCAACATTGGCACCATGCAGCGACCCGAGCGGCTGTTTTATCTCGGTTTCTTGGGCGCGGTTTCGCCGATTTGGGAGACCCTGCTCGGACACGGAGCGCTGCCGCCGTTTGTACCCGCAGTGGCAGCCCTGGCGCTGCTCGCAGTAAGCACCAATGTGACCGCGATTCGCCGCATCACTCACACCATCGACAAGCTCGAAGCGCGGGCCCAAGCGCAAGCCACCGACACTGCACGGGCAAAGGTCGTTCCGTTGCGAGCCGCCACTGGCAATTAGTCCTGTTTTCAATCACTCTTCCACAAAATGTCGCCGCTGGTCGC